>CAYVDZ010001315.1:0-1073 GCA_964450575.1 uncultured Opitutus sp. | reverse complement strand
CAATCCCGCTGCGCTACCGATTCAAGAGGTATCACCGCTGTCCGGATTCTTGGCGCGACCCCGTGGGGGTTCCCGTGACCCCGGGGGTTCCCGAGTGCCTTTCGGACGACGGGACAGGCAGGAATGCCTGCGTCACTTTCGGAGCCGAACTCCGAAGTGCAACGAGTCAGCCCGCCGGAAGTGAAACAGACATTCCTGTCTGTCCTCCGAGTGCCTGGCTTTCGGACGACGGGACAGGCAGGAATGCCTGTGTCACTTTCGGAGCCAAGCAGTCGGCTCCGTGCAGAATAAACTCAGCTGCTCGCCGGGTTTCCGGAAGTGCTCGGTGGCGAGCGTTAACTCCGCCTGGTTCAAGCCGGCCCGCTCCGGGTTACAGGAACGAACAGATGTATTCGCAGAGGCCGCTCGCCACAGGGGACGATCAGAAGGGACGATCAGAAGGGGTCGAACTTTGCACTTTGCAATTTTTTGACGTGTGGTTGGAACCTGGCAGGCGTGGCACGACAGGTGCTCACGAATCGGCACAATCGGAATGGGCTGCCCATATTGAGTTGGCTTGCCAGCCACGGGTTTGACGCAGTGGTCTTTGTCTTCATGGCGGCGGCAATCGCCACTTTCCACGAAGCACCCTTCGCTTCAGTGGTAATGTCACGAGGCGTTTTCTTCAATAAAGCCAGGTAAGTCTCCAGGCGCGCTGACCACAACGCCATCGATACCTCCCTCGGCCCATGTGTTACCGCGACGCGGCACGCGACCGCGGCTCGCCTACTCCGCCGCGTTTTCGGGCGCTTCTGCGGCAGTCAAAACGGCGGCGCGCTTACTTTTTCGTCAGCGCTAAAAACTCGTCGACCGTCAGGCCGCTCGCGCGGATCAAGCTGCGCAGCGTGCCGGGCGCGACTTCGCGGTGATCCGGCACGGAGAGCGTCGCCCAACTGCCGTCCTTCACCAAAATGATGTGGCTGCCCTTCTGCCGCGCGAGCTGCCAGCCGTCGCGGACGAACGCTTTCACGACGGCGCGACCGCTCAATCCCGGCAGCGTAGGCATCAGACCGAGACCTCGACTTGTTTCGTTT
>CAYVDZ010001314.1:0-1080 GCA_964450575.1 uncultured Opitutus sp. | reverse complement strand
GGCTGGGTGCGGGCGCGGGCGCTGAGTACGGCGGCCCAGCAGGCGGCCGACCCGATCGGTGCCGTTCAACGGGACTACGCGGGGAATGCCCGCACGATCGACGGTAGCTATACCAAATCGTTTCCGAGCATCCACCTGAACCACGACCTGAATAGGAACCTGAAGGCGCGCCTGAGCTGGTCGACCAGTTTCGGCCGCCCCTCGTTTACCAACGCGCTGCCAAATGAAACGCCGAATGAGAACAACTAGACGCTCACCATCAATAACCCGGCGCTGCTGCCTCAGAGCGCGAAAAACTGGGATGCAACCCTTGAATATTATTTTGAACCGGTCGGGGTCATTTCCGTCGGTTGGTTTCACAAGACCATTCGCGATTATATCGTGAACGGTATCAATTCGGGTACGATCGAGAGTGGCAATGAGAACGGCTATAATGGTGAATATGCCGGCTTTACTATTCTGCGCACGGCCAATGCCGGCACGGCCATCGTACAAGGCTGGGAGTTCAGTTATCAGCAGCAGTACAGCTTTTTGCCCGGCCTGCTGAAGGGCCTGAGCGGAATGGCCAATTTCACGATACTGGAAACCGAGGGGGATTTCGGGGGGACCGAAACCCGGCGGACCGGGCAGGTGGCCGGGTTTATCCCGCGCACCGGAAATGCCAGTCTATCCTGGCGCTATCGCGGCTTCAGCACGCGTCTGCTTTTTAACTACACCGGGGAATATATCACAAGTTACACCGCGGCGAGCGTCGGCCGCAATATCTACCGGCGCGAACGCAAGATGGTGAACCTCGGGTTCGCCTATCAGGTGCGGCCGGCGCTGACGCTTACCCTCGACCTCGACAATATCACGAATGAGCCCCAATCTCTTTATCGTGGGATTCCAGACCAGATTCAGCTCATCAGTTATCACGGTACCACCATCAGTGTGGGCGTGAATGGCCGGTTCTAAATGGCCGGCACTCATCCGGCCCGACATCGGCGTCCATCGCGCACGCCTCGTCGTTCCTCCTATGCAACTACTTTCTCTTGCCTCCGGTCAGGTGCGGGAAGTTCGTCTCAGCCATCCTCATTACAG
>CAYVDZ010001313.1:0-1117 GCA_964450575.1 uncultured Opitutus sp. | reverse complement strand
GGTTGAGCCCGCCGAAGTTCGCGGTGCTGCCGTCCTCGGAGAAACGACCCCGCATCGCGTTTTCAAGCGCGATGGGCTGCTCGAAAATTTCCTTCTCCATGAAATGCGCGTAGGCGCCCATCTCCGCATCGGCGATCGACCACGTGACCTGGTCGATCACGGGTTGAACGGTTCCGGAGGTGAGGGTGGTGATCGCGAAATTCTTCGGCGTGAGGTGGGCGATCTCTCCGTCCTTCAGATAGACGACATTCTGGGTGCGGCTCACAATGGCCGCGACATCGCTCGCGACCAGGCTTTCGCCCTCACCGAGTCCGAGAATGAGCGGAGAGCCCCGGCGTGCGGTGACGAGTTCGCCGGGAGCATCGACCGCCATGATAACGATGCCGTACGTGCCCTCGGTATGCAGGAGCGCCTTGCGGACGCTCTCGACGAACCGGCTGTCGCCGTTGTTTCCCTGCGGCTCTTTGGCAAAATGATAGGCGACCAAATTGCAGAGCACTTCCGTGTCGGTCTCGGACTTGAACGTGTAGCCCTTGGTGAGGAGGAAGCGTTTGATCTGGGCGTAATTTTCGATGACGCCGTTGTGAATGAGGGCGATCTGGCCGTCGCTGCTGACATGCGGATGGGCATTCTCGTCGGTCACGCCGCCGTGAGTCGCCCAGCGAGTATGGCCGATGCCGCACGAGCCATTGAGCTGATGGCGGGCGACCTCGTGTTCGAGGTTCATCACGCGACCGATCTTTTTTGCCACCTCGAAGGCGCCGTTTTGTAGAACCGCCACGCCGGCTGAGTCATAGCCGCGGTATTCGAGGCGCTTGAGGCCCTCGATGATGAGAGGAACTGCTTTTTGTTTACCGACGTAGCCGACGATGCCGCACATGGTTTGAAATGGGTTTGGATTTAGAATGCCGGAATCGGCGGGAATGCTGCGTCACGCAAGAGCTCAGTGAACTCCAAGTGTGACATCTTCATGGCGGTATGAAACGAACGCTGTCCGGAAAAATCGAGGCCGGCAGACTCAGCCCGCGCGAATAAGTTCCGCCAGGCCCTCTGCGACCGGCATCCCGGCATGGAAGCCGAGATCGCGGGCCGCGGCCTGCGGGTCCCCCAGCGAGTG
>CAYVDZ010001312.1:0-1122 GCA_964450575.1 uncultured Opitutus sp. | reverse complement strand
TTTCTTCGCGATGGCTAGGTTTCTCGCCAAACTGCTTGCCCATAACCCGTGCCGGGGGCCAAGTCGAACGGGGGACAAGTCGAACGGCGTCAGGCCGTTGTTTGTTGATTTTGAGGAGATCAATTGAGTCAGCTACGAGCGAGGTAACTTCGAAGAGACGCTGGCTTGCCCAGACCCAGGTTGGAAGCGAGCCACCCGATGGAAGCGCCTGTTTCATTCCGGATTGTGCGCGCCAGTTCCACCTTCCAACGCTGCTCCCTCGGACGGCTATCAAGCTCGACGCGGGTTTTCTTCGCGATGGCTAGGTTTCTCGCCAAACTGCTTGCCCATAACCCGTGCCGGAGTTCCTGAACCTCATCGAAATCCAAGCCAGGATTCAACGCCAGTTGAGCGTGCTTCTCAGCGATTGCCCGACGCCAACCAGCAGTACCGATGGCCCAGCCTTTCGACAAACCCACCAATCCCTCTTGCTCCCACCGACTTTCATTCTTTCCCAGTTCCACCAGATGCGCTTCATAGGCTTTCCATCCAAGGGCATCTTCTTCCCACCCACCTCGGGCCCGGAGCCATTCAGAAGCAGTTAGCCCGATGGGTTTGGTGCCTCTGACGAACCTCGGCAAGCTGCTCCAGCGGTAGCTTGTCACCTGTTCCGCGAACACGATTTTCGCTCTGACTGGATTGAGGTGGATATAATCTACGACCCTCCCAAGGGCGGAGAAATCTTCGACCAAAATCGATTTGTATCGTCCCTGAAAAAGATGGCCACTCTCGCCCCTGTACCGGTTGAAACGCGTCGCCATCGTACTTTGAAGCCAGTGCATCCCCTCAACCAACGTTGGTTCGGGCGTCTCCAGGGCCAGGTGAAAATGATTCCTCATGAGCGTGAAAGCATGTAAGTTCCACGTGAACTTCGCCGTCGCTTCGAACAGGGCGTTCAAGAAAGCCTCAGCGGTACCTACGTTTTCAAAGAGATCTCGCCGATAGTTCCCGCGATTGATCACGTGATAAAGCGCTCCGGGGTACTGGATCCTTAACTTTCTGGCCACCTCTCCTTCTCGAAAAACCCGCAGCACGCTGCAACTACTAAAATCAACAAACAACGGCCTGACCCCGTTGGTCGTC
>CAYVDZ010001311.1:0-1185 GCA_964450575.1 uncultured Opitutus sp. | reverse complement strand
TGCCGGAAGGAACGACCCCACAAGTGCGCGTCCGGTCAGAAAGTCGCAACGGAGATGTGCGCCTGTGGATCGAGGACAACGGCATCGGCATCAAGCCCGAACATCAGAAGCGCCTTTTTGGAATGTTCGAACGTGTCCACCTCAACGAAAAATATGAAGGCACTGGTATCGGCTTGGCCATCGTTCGGAAATCCATTGAACGAATGGGAGGGACGGTCGGCCTGGAATCCGACGGCGAGACCGGCAGCAAATTCTGGATTCAACTCCCGGCACCCGATGAAAAATCTTCAGCAGCAATGAAGTGACTTTATGAAAATGTTGAACCAAACGATACTGCTGGTCGAAGATAGCGAGGACGACGTTTTCCTGATGAAACGCGCGTTGAAGGAGGCGAACATCCTCAATCCGCTGCAAATAGCCGTGCATGGACAACATGCCATTGATTATCTCGCGGGCACTGGAAAGTATGCGGATCGTGTTCAGCATCCGCTCCCCAGCCTTATCTTTCTCGATCTGAAGCTGCCCTTCAAACATGGTTTCGAAGTGTTGCAGTGGATTCGCGAGCAGCCCGGTTTGGCCGCGATCCTGGTCATTGTCCTCACCTCATCGTCGGAGGAGCGGGACATCCAGCAGGCGTATCGCTTGGGAGCGCGGTCTTTTCTGGTGAAGCCACCCACGCCGGAAATGCTCGTTGAACTGATGCTCTCGTTGAAAAACTATTGGGTGAAGTTTAACGAATATCCCGCGATGGACACACCGGGGTCTTGACGCGAATCCTCGATGTCAAAACACGCGTTTCTGCCGACCTAAACCGGGCGCCGATCCGAGGGGGGCAGTCCGTGAATTTTGAATGCCGTCCCAGCAGAGGCAGTGTCGGATTGAGATAAGCCAGATTGTGCAGCGGCACCTGGAATTGGGGTGATAGTGGGCTCGCATAGTCGCCAGAGGGGGCGTCGGTTTCGCTCATGGCGCGACGACTGCGTATCCCGTTCCCCGGCGCCCGGTATCACGTCATCAACCGGGGCAACCTTCAGCACGACATCTTTGCGACGGACGGTGCCTGCCGAGCGTTCATCGGTGTGATGGGCGAAGCGGGTGAGAAGTTCGCCTGGCGCATGCACGCCTACACCGTCATGCGCAACCACTACCATCTGGGCCTTGAGACACCGGAGCCAAACCTGGTCG
>CAYVDZ010001310.1:0-1196 GCA_964450575.1 uncultured Opitutus sp. | reverse complement strand
CAGCACGCTGCAACTACTAAAATCAACAAACAACGGCCTGACCCCGTTGGTCGTCTCCCTTCAGAATGAAATCAACGAGGCCTTTGACGAGATCGAGCATGAGCGTGCACCGCTGAGGAATCCGGGTCGCGCAAACAGCCGAAAATCTGGCCCGCTCTTCCCCATGCTTGCGTTGGACCACCGACGGACACGCAACGGGAATTATATAACTAGAAAAGTTGGATCGTAATCACGGCCCGCGTGCCCTCCGCACCCACGCATCCCCGATTTTTCCTGCCGCCCACGACCGCAAGTCTGATCAGTACCGTTGGGATGATGAGCGCGCGCGCTTTGGGATAGACTTTCTCACCTGCCAATGTTCCTCCTAGGATGAATGGTCTGTCCGCTTGAAGCCACCACCTTCCTTTTATGATGAACGCATGGTTCGGATTGGGCATTGGATTAATCGCATTATATATTGGCGCTGAGGCTCTCGTTAAAGGAGGCGCCGGACTTGCCCTGCGTCTCGGGCTTACACCACTGGTCGTTGGTCTGACGGTGATCGCCTTCGGCACCAGCAGTCCAGAGATGGTCGTCAGCGTGCAGGCCACGCTGTCCGGCAATGGGCCGATCGCAGTCGGCAACATCATCGGTTCAAACATCTGCAACATCGCCCTGATCCTCGGGCTCTGCGCCATGATCTCACCGTTGAAAGCGGATATGCAGATCATCCGGCGTGAGGTGCCGATCATGATGGGTACCGCCGTCGTCGCTCTGTTCGTGCTTGCCGACGGACACGTCGCACGCTGGGAAGGCGGCATCCTGGTGACATGCTTGCTGGTATACACATGGCTGACGGTCCGTCAGGCGAGGGCTGTAACGGCCGCGGCCGCGAACGTCGAATTCTCCCATGAGCTTGGCCAGCGCCGCCCTCTGGGCTTGGGGTGGAGCATTCTGGGCGTGCTCGGCGGATTGGCTATTCTCGTGGCTGGATCGCGCTTCTTTGTCCAGGGCGCTGTCACGCTTGCGCAGAGTTGGGGGATGAGCCAGATGGCCATCGGGCTTACCATCGTCGCCGTGGGCACCAGTCTGCCCGAACTCGCCACCTCCCTCATCGCCGCCCTCAAGCGCCAAGGGGATGTCGCGATCGGCAACATTGTAGGCTCAAATATCTTTAATGTTCTGGGAATTCTGGGAGTCGCCGCCCTCGTCCAGCC
>CAYVDZ010001309.1:0-1217 GCA_964450575.1 uncultured Opitutus sp. | reverse complement strand
TTATAGCGCAAGTCGCGCAGGAAATGCAGACTGCGTTCGAGTCGGATCTCGTTTAAATAGACCCGGAAATTCTGCTTGGTATGCGCGTGGAAGAAGCGCGAAAAGTGGTTCGGGTGGCGGTTGAAGAAACAGGCCGTTTCCTTCCGGCTTAATTGCGGGTCGGACCAATGCTCGGACAAATAGTCACAGACCGACTGCCAGAGGACCGTTTGACTGGACCGTTCGTTCTCGGGCGCTCGTTCCACCAGCGCGGCCACTTCCGCCATCAACACCTCCATCAACAGGGTAAACGTACGCTCCCCGAGCACGGGAGCAGGGGCCTCGCGCAGGAGTTGCAGCAGATGGTCGCCTTTCGGTCCCAGCGTTTCGAGGGTGCGCCATTGCGCCACATAACGGCTCGGGATGGTCCCATCGGCCGCGATCGCACTGCGCGCGTGAATGGTCAGACGGGTCGAATCCGGCCGGAAGACAACTCCGAGCGAGCGATACGGCGCACGGGGCAGCGGACAAATCCACGTGTAGGGCGCGAGAAACATGACCTGACCGGGTGCCAGATCGAGCAACACCTCGGTATCGTTTTCGATCGTGAGGAAGGTACCGCGACCTTCCAGGCCGACAATCAACCGAGGAACCTCCATGAAGAAGGCAGGATGCTCATCGCTGGGACGTTTGCCTTCCAGAACACGCACTACGCGCTCGCGCGCGGGATCATCGAGCCACGTTGTGAGGGCCGACAGAATCTCAGTTCGATCAGGAGTGGATCGCATCAAACACAAGATCAAGGAGACCGTTCTCGACCGTGCGCAAGCGCGTTCGCGTGACACAGACATTCCTGTCTGTTCCGACTCCGACTCCGAATTCGCCCCCGCCGCCCCGCCCAAAGCCGGCGTTTCTTGCCCCCGTCTTCGCCGCCTTTTAGCACCCGCAGGGAAAAGCCTGCGACGTGCGTTCGTTTCGCCAATCCGGCGCGGCCGCACCCTGCTGAGCCCGCCGATCGTACAAGCCAACCCGAACAGGCAGGAATGCCTGTGTCACCGCGAACTCGATCCGGCCCGAATTTCAGGCGCCGCACCTCACACCTTCAGACTCCAGCCCTTCCGATACGGACGCGACCAGAGCTTCATCGCCGCGGCATCGTTCAGGATCCGGCCGGTCTTCGGGTCAATGTCGAGCGTGTGTCCGGTGCGATACGCGATGTTGCCCAGATGACAGAGCAT
>CAYVDZ010001308.1:0-1319 GCA_964450575.1 uncultured Opitutus sp. | reverse complement strand
TGGCGACCCAATCCCGGCGCAGCTCTGCGCGTTTATTTCTGACCGAGTCCCTTATGTCTTCCTCTTTGAATCCTTCCCCCGCAGCGAGCGCCACCCGCCGCACTTTTCTCAAGCAAGCGACCACGGCCACCGCGATTGTCGCGACCGGGCAGATCTTGAAAACGCCGGTGTACGGCCAAAACCAGGCTCCGTCTCCCGGTCGCGTGCTGGGTGCGAACGATCGGATGGTCGTCGGGATCATCGGTCTCGAGCGTGGGCGCGCGCACATCAGCGGGCATCTCGCAGTGAAAAACGTCGAGGTCGGCTGCGTCTGCGATGTGGATTCCACCCGGCTCGCCAACGGGAAGAAAATTGTTGAAGGCAAACAGACCGGGCGCGCCGTGAAGGACGTCACCGATTTTCGCCGTATGCTCGAGGACAAGTCCATCGATGCCATCTCGATCGCGACGCCGAACTACTGGCAGGCAATGATGACCGTAATGGGCTGCCAGGCGGGGAAGCACGTCTATGTGGAGAAGCCCGGCAGTCACAATCCCGCCGAGGCGGAAGCTATGGTCGCGGCGGCGCAGAAATACGGGCGACAGGTGCAGATGGGCAACCAGCGCCGGAGCTATCCGACGATCGTCGAGGGCATCCAGCGGCTGCACGCCGGTGCGATCGGGCGCGTCTTGTACTCACGAACCTGGTACAAGGCGGCGCGGCCGTCGATTGGCCGGAGCAAGGGTTCGCCCGTGCCCGCGACGATCGATTACGCCTTGTGGCAGGGACCCATTCCGGAGCGTCCGTATCAGGATAATCTCGTTCACTACAACTGGCACTGGGTGTGGGCGTACGGCGGCGGCGAACTCGCGAATAACGGCATCCATTATTTGGATATCTCGCGTTGGGGCCTCGGTGTGGAGTACCCGAAACGGGTCGCCTTTCTCGGCGGACGTTATCACTTCACGGACGATCAGGAGACGCCGGACACCGGTTCGGTGGTGTACGATTTCGGCTCGAGCGGCGCTTCCTGGGACTTCAGTTCCTGCAATCCGCGGAAGGGCGAACAGACTCCGGCCATCGCTTTCTACGGCGACAAGGGATCGCTGCTGCTCTCGGGTGCCAATGACTACTCGATTCTCGATATGGACGGGAAGGAAGTGGAGAAGAAGGCCGACGGTAAGGGCAGCGACGTGCCACATTTCCAGAATTTCGCCGACGCCGTCCGCGAGGGTAAGCCGCTGAATTCACCGATCAGTGAGGGCCAAAAGAGCACGATGCTCTGCCATCTGGGCAACATCGCGTATCGCACCGGACACACGCTCGACATTGACCCGAAG
>CAYVDZ010001307.1:0-1453 GCA_964450575.1 uncultured Opitutus sp. | reverse complement strand
ATGATGACCAAACGCCATCGGAGCATAATGACGACAGCCCCGGGCAACCGCCAATGCCATCAAATCCTGCGAGGACGCACATGCGGCCTGTTCGCAATCTGCGACGATCGAAGAATGTTGGGTTGGGATGTTCATAGGTCCTCCTTAAGGGTTTCGACGATCTCCTTTTTGGATATGGGCTGGTGAGTCAGTGCCTGTTCGACCAACCTTTCGCCGGAGTTCTGATCGCGGACCAGTTCCAGCATCCGGATGTAGTCGCTCTGCTCCTTCATCACAGCGAGGTAATCCGCAGCCTGCTGCTGAATTTCCGCCCATTCAGTACCTAATCGATGACGCTCTTTTTCCAGGACGACGATATACCCTGACTGCTCGCGAGAGGTGGATGCGAGCTGGTCGAGCTGGGTCCGCAGACTGTCGATATGGCCCTGACCCTCGGCGGACTGGCGCTCGAGCTGTTTCGTGAGCGCATCGATGTGCAGCTGGGCTTCCGCACGGACCTTGGCGAGATTCTCGGTGAACCCCTTCCCGCTTGCGGCGAGCCGATCACGTTCCTTGGTGAGCACGTCAATGTAGTCAGCCTGTTCGCGACCCGTGCCTGCGATCTGGTCGAGCTTTGACTTCAGGTCGCTGACGAGCGCGGAGGAGCGGGTCTGGGTCTCTTCAAGCTGGGTCCGCAGGCCGTCGATGTGGCCCTGACCCTCGGCGGACTGGCGTTCGAGCTGTTTCGTGAGCGCATCGATGTGCAGCTGGGCTTCCGCACGGACCTTGGCGAGATTCTCGGTGAACCCCTTCCCGCTTGCGGCGAGCCGATCACGTTCCTTGGTGAGCACGTCAATGTAGTCAGCCTGTTCGCGACCCGTGCCTGCGATCTGGTCGAGCTTTGACTTCAGGTCGCTGACGAGCGCGGAGGAGCGGGTCTGGGTCTCTTCAAGCTGGGTCCGCAGGCCGTCGATGTGGCCCTGACCCTCGGCGGACTGGCGTTCGAGCTGTTTCGTGAGCGCATCGATGTGCAGCTGGCCATCCTTGCCCGCCCGATTGGCTTCGGTTTGGGCGACTTTCGTCTCCGCCGTGAGGCGGTCGCGCTCCGCTTCCAGCACTTTGATATGTTTGATCTGTTCGCCGGCGGTAGCGGCGAGCTGGGCGAGCTGGGCCGTCTGAGCGTCGATGTGCTTCTGGCCATCCTTGCCCGCCCGATTGGCTTCGGTTTGGGCGACTTTCGCCTCCGCCGTGAGGCGGTCACGTTCCGCTTCCAGGACTTTGATGTGCTTGGTCTGTTCGCTGGAGGTAGCGGCGAGCTGGTTGAGCTGGGCCGTCTGAGCGTCGATGTGCTTCTGACCATCCTTGGACGCCCGATTGGCTTCTGCTTGGGCGGCTTTCGTCTCTGCCGTGAGACGGTCACGTTCCCGGCCGAGGCTGGCAAGGGCGCCGGCTTGTTCCTCGACGATAGCCGCGA
>CAYVDZ010001306.1:0-1467 GCA_964450575.1 uncultured Opitutus sp. | reverse complement strand
GCAATGCGCGGACGAGATTATAGGCGATGGCGTGCATCCACAGCTCGCGTTCGACCATGTGGGGAGTGCGGCCGCGCAGGACGTCGAGCGAAAGGTTGGTCTTGATTTGGCGATAATGGAGTTCGACCTGCCAGCGGCGGGCATAGAGTTCGGCGATGGCCGAGTCGGGAAAGGCTTTTTCGTCGAGCAGGGAGGTGACGACGATGACGTTTTGGGTGCGAAATCCCCGCGTCTGCACCTGAAAGCGCACCAGGCGCAGGAGTAGTTCCTCCGGCTGTTTTTTCCAGGAGCGTTTGGATTGACCCTTTGGGCGGTGCGGCCTTTTCCAGGTTTCGCGCCAGGAACGAGAGCGGCGCGAGCGCACGGTCCGGGCTTGGTGGAGACGAATGACGAAATCGACTTTTTGCGCCAGCAGTTGCACGAGGAAGAACCAGCCGCAATAGGCGCGATCGGCCACCAGCACCTCGCCCGCGTGCAACCAGCGCAACAGCGGGCGGGCAAGTGACAGGTCGTGCGCTTTCCAAGTGCTCTGGGCAAAGGCGATCAAGCGCCCGGTATGCAGGCAGAACAAACCGCCGAGTTTACCCGTGGGAAAACCGCACCCGCGCTTTTGTCCGCCGGCATACGGCCAGCAGGCACGATTCTCATCGGTATCGGGCATGGAGAAACCCGTGGCATCGATCAGCCGCACGACGCGGCCGTACCACTGGCCTTGGTGGCGCGGCTCGAACCACCGGGCCAAAGCGGCGAACCATGCCTGCAGCCACAACAACGGCAGCGCGGAACGGGCCTGACAATAGGCGCTGGTGGACGGGCCCATTGGCTGGTGACCCTTGGCGACGGCGTCGGCCTGCAGCCGGGACAACGCCCAGCGACAACTCGCGCCCCGCAAAAGCACCTGCCCCAGGAAAGCCCGGAATACAGCCACGCGGGGTAACTCGCGCTGCCGGCTGCCCAGCCCCTTTTGGGCCGGCACGAGCAGCCCGCCAAAGTAGCTCGTGAACAACGCGGCCAGCCCGGCGATCGACTCGGTGGAGACCTTCGTGCGTTGGAGCTGAACCCCCAACGGGGCGCATTGAGCACGCAATTGCGGAAAATAGGGCGTAGCATTGGCCATAGGCCGTATGTAAACGGTCTAAGCTTGACGGGGCGAGCTTTATTTGAAAATAAACACCCGATGAAGCCGCCGCCTCGCCTCGCCCAACTCGAAACCCGCTATGCCGCGCTGCGTCAGGAACTCGCGGGCGTGGGCTATCTCAGTCAAGGCTCGGTCTATCGGCGCCCGGCCGGGCAATCCGGGAACCGCTTCACCTGGTCAACCAAAGTGAAGACGAAAACCGTGAGCCTCGCGCTCTCGGAAGAACAGGCCGACTGGCTGGAGCAGGCGATTGCCGAACACCGCCGCGTCAAAACCATCCTCGCGGAAATGCACCGGCTCTCGCGTCAAATCATGCGTGCCCGGTTTCC
>CAYVDZ010001305.1:0-1474 GCA_964450575.1 uncultured Opitutus sp. | reverse complement strand
GTCATGCGCTCCTGTTCAATTGACTCCACGATCCGCGGCAGCGCGTAACTCATCGCCTCAATCACCTGATAATCCTCCGGGCTGACGCCCGCGCGCACCCGGGCGAGAAACGCGTCGCGTTGCGCTGCGCTCAGCAGCGGCGTTTCGCCCTGACGGGCCTGACTCATGGCGCGAGCAGGCGCTGGCGAAAGTGTTTCCCTAACGGATACACCCACAGTTCCTTGATCGAGCAGGTGACGTGGTGCGTTTTCACCTTGGTGCCCCGGCCGTGCGAGCGCCCCAGGCGGACCCAATTGGCCGCCCGATAGCAGGTGCCCTGGAAGCGTTCGATATCCACAAAACTTTCCAAAAGCTGAAGGGGATGGTGATAACGCTCCTGCCAGTCCGCGCTGATCCGCCGCGCGATCCGGCCCAGGAGGTGACTCGCCAGATGACGCACGTTGACCCACGGCAAAATCAGGTAACGCGAGTTGTAGGCGATCTGGTGCAGATTGTGGCGATACGCGGCTCTGGGGGCGCCGACGAACTGGTCACGCAAATCGAGCTGCCGGGGCGCCGAACTCCACGCCAGGCAGGCCACGGGGCGTTCGCCGGCCACCACGAGATACTTCAAGTGTTCGCCGACCGGCCGGCTGTAACCAAGATAATGATACTCGCTTAGCAGTTGCGCGAAGCCCGCTTCGTCGGCGGTGCGCCGCACCAGCCGGATCGTCAACGCTCCCAGCGACGCCACGGTGCCCGTGATGGCGGTGGTGTCGTAGGTCGCGCCGGCCGCCACGTGCCGGTGGGCAATCGCGTTGTTGGGCGGAGCGTGGCGTTTGGCCGGCAGTTCGATCTGTCCGGCCCGATGCAGCGCCAGCATCAAGCTGCGGCAGACCATGTCCCGCGGCTGGCCGTTGGGTTGCACCCACTGCCATGCCTCACAGACCTTGACCGAAAGCCGCCGCCGCGAGAGCGCGGGATTTTGCGCGATCAGCTCCCGCAAAAACGCGACGTCGGTTTCCCGGATGAGACGACCCCGATAACTCAGCACCACGGTGGACATGGCGCGCAGCGTTAGCAGAGAAAACGCTGGAACGCTCGCTTTTTCTGAAAAAACTTTCAGGGCGGTCCGCTGGGGGTCACCGGCCGCCATAGCGGCGCGGTGCCGCCCTTGCCGGGATCGCCATTCCACAACAACAGATGCAGCTGATGGGGATCGAGGTGGACGCTGCCCGCGGCGTCGGCTTTCGGCCAGTGCTGAAAGCGCCCCTGCGAAAGTCGCTTTTGGCAGAGCCAGAAACCCTGGCCGTCGTAGGTCAAAAACTTGATCGCGTGACCACGACGCGAACAGAAAACAAACAACGCGCCGCCCAGCGGGTCGCTGGCCAGCACCTGCCGGCAGAGCGCGGCCAGGCCATCGATCCCTTTCCGGAAATCGACCGGTTCGACCGCCACAAGGATCCGCATCTGCGGGGTGATCTGAATCATGCGC
>CAYVDZ010001304.1:0-1500 GCA_964450575.1 uncultured Opitutus sp. | reverse complement strand
GCCCACGGCATCAGCCACATTTTCGGGTCGCTCGAAATCGGCAAACTCGCCGACATCGTGTTGTTCAAACCGGCCTTCTTCGGCGTAAAACCTGAAATGGTGCTCAAAGGCGGCTTCATTGCGTGGGCCAACATGAGCGACCCCAACGCCTCGATTCCCACGCCACAGCCGACGTTTTACCGTCCTCAGTTCGGCGCCGCTGGCAAGGCCCTCAACTCCACCAACGTCACCTTCGTCAGCCAGGCCTCGCTCACCCAAGGCAACCTCCGCGACCTTGGTCTCGCGCGGCGCCTCGAACCGGTCCAGCGCTGCCGCAGTATCGGAAAAAAGGATATGGTGCTGAACGATGCGCTGCCGAAAATCGAAGTCGATCCCGAGACCTACACGGTGAAGGCGGATGGAAATATCCTCACCTGTGAGCCGGCAAGTGTCCTGCCGATGGCGCAGCGCTACTTCCTATTTTGAGACGGACGTCATGACGATCGTCCACGCGGCCATCTCCGCTCCCGATAGTGCCCGTCCTGAAATTCCCCTGCGCACCGATCGCTTCACCCTCGCCAAGCGCCTTTGGCGCGGCACCGCGACGGATGGCACCGAGTTCGGTTTCGAGCTCGAAGCGCCGTTGAAGCCCGGCGACACTTTTTTCGAGTCTCCCACGGGTCGCTACGTCGTCCTTCAGGGCGAAGAAGCAGTCGTCGAGATTTCACTCAACCTCGCGCCTTCCGCCGCCGCCGGTATCGGCTGGGCCATTGGTAATCTGCACCTCGAGCTTTCGGCGGATGCCACGCGGATGCTCGCCCCGGATGAACCGGCCGTTCGTCAATTACTCGAACGCTTGAAAGTCCCCTATCAGCTGACCACCGCCGTGTTCCGTCCCGGTCGGTTCGCTCGCGGTGCCCAGCCGACGCAGGAACTCGGGCCGAGTCACAAACATTGAGATGACACCGGAGCCACAGTTAAACCCGTCGCGTGAGGGGTCCGAACCCGTGAACGACCTACCCATTCCACCCGCGCGCCTGGCGGGTTGGCTGTGCGGTCTCCTGCAAGCCGGCGACTCGTTCTACCCGACCGGAAGCTATGCGCATTCGTTCGGCCTGGAAGGACTCGTCCAAGCTGGTGTGATACGCGATCGGGAAACCCTGCGGGCGTTCGTATTGCAGTCGGCTTTGCCGACCCTCCGACAGGTGGAACTTCCCCTGGCTGCGCACGCCTGGCGGGCCTTTGCGACGCCAGATTGGACGGCCATCGGCGAACTCTGTGTTCTTTCCGCTGCCTTGAAAACCGCGCGCGAGGCGCGCACGGCCTCCGAAAACATCGGACGCCAGCGGGCGGAACTCACGGCCGCGCTCCATGCCTCGCCGCTCGCTCACGAGTTTCTCCGGCGTGCCTCGGAGCACGGCTGGCCCACCGGCGCCGCGATCGCCGCCGCCTTGGAAGGACGGGTACTCGGCGCGCCACTGACTGCGGTGCTGGCCGGAATCACCTACGCGAACCTCGCCG
>CAYVDZ010001303.1:0-1501 GCA_964450575.1 uncultured Opitutus sp. | reverse complement strand
CCCTTGTTCGTGCCGTTCAATGTCGCCTGCAGCTGCGTATTCAGATTTCCAACACCCGCGGTTCCCTTGTGCATCGGCGCGAGAATCTGCACGTCGTTGACCGGATGCGGCCATTTCAACATCCGGGGAATGAACTCGGTCACGAGTTGCTGGACCTTGCGCACGCAGTCCTCGGCGTCTTTGGCCTCGATGAAATTCAGATCGGACCAGACGTGGGCGCTCGCCACATCGGGCACCACGCCGGGTAGCGAGGGGTCGCCGGAGTTGATGGCGTGCGCGGTGGTGACGATCTGGCTCTGGCCGGTTTGACGGTAGATAACGGCGAGGCGCGTGACGGGCACGCGCTCGGTCATGATCAGATCCTTGAGGACGTTGCCGGCCCCGACACTCGGGAGCTGGTCGGGGTCGCCGACGAGCAGCAAATGCGCCCGCGACGGCACGGCTTGCAGGAGCGCGGAGGCGAGGCGCGAATCCAGCATGGAGGCCTCGTCGACGATGAGAAAATCGGTGGCGAGCGGGGTGTTCTCGTTGGCCGAGAAACCCCCTTTGGTGGCGTCGTATTTCAGCAATCGGTGAATCGTCGAGGCGAACCCCTTGGTGGTGTCGGCCAGGCGCTGGGCCGCGCGGCCGGTGGGCGCCGCGAGGTGGACGCGAACCTTCTTGGCCTTCAGGATCTCGACGAGCGCGCGGAGGATGGTGGTTTTTCCCGTGCCGGGGCCGCCGGTGAGGATCGTTAATTTGTGCGCAAGGGCGTGGCGGACGGCGACGCGTTGCAACTCGTGAAAGGTGAAACCCGCTTTCTGCTCCGCCCATTGCACGGCGGCGTCGATCTTGATCGGCGGCAGTCCGCTCGCGACCCGGGAGAGCCGCTCGACCGTGCTGGCGATCTTCTGCTCGGAGCGATCGTGATGCGGCAGCTGGATGAGGGCATTGGCTTCGGGTGCGGGGGCGTCGGCGGTACCGGCGGCCTGCTTGATCAGCGCTTTGCTCTCGACGAGTGCGGCGATGCGCGCTTCCAGCAGACGCGAATCCGTCTCGAGCAAGGTGGCGGTGTGCTGGACCAAATCCTCGTGGCGAAACGCGGTGTGGCCATCCTCCTGGAGCGTCTCGAGGGCGTAGATGAGACCCGCGTCGAGGCGCGGCGGAGCGTCGTTGGCAAAGCCGAGGTTGATGGCGATGCGATCGGCGGTTTTGAAACCGATCCCGTCGATCTCGCGCGCCACTTTATAGGGCTGCGTCATCAGGATCTTTTTCGCCTCGCCGCCGTAGTGTTTCACCAGCTTCACGCACTGCGTGGGGGTGACGCCATAAGTCTGGAGAAAGATATAGAGCTCGCGCTCGGTGCGTTTGGCATCCCACGCCTGCTTGATCGCCGTGGCGCGTTTCCGGCCAATGCCCTCCACGTCGCGGAGGCGGGCGGATTCCTCGCTGAGGACGCGAAACGTATCCGTCCAAAATGCATCGACGATCTTGTTGGCGTAAACCTTGCCGATGCCGGGAA
>CAYVDZ010001302.1:0-1502 GCA_964450575.1 uncultured Opitutus sp. | reverse complement strand
CGCTGCCGACATCGTCCTGACAGATTGTGCGCTCTTCCTCGAGGGTGCGTCCGAGCGACTGCAGAATATCGTCGCCCAACAATCCGCCCACCGCGCGCAGCCGGCGGAAGCCATCGCGGGTCATGACCGGGACCGAAAGCAGATCCTCGAGCTCGCGCAAGGCGCGTTGCATAAGTTCGGGTTGGACGCGACTGAGCTGCTCGGTGATCACGGCGCCGCGGTTTGCCGATTCGAGTCGCAATAGATAGTGCTCTTGATTTGCACCGGATCCGGGCAGCGGATTTCCCCGGCCATCGCGCGTCCCGCGACGTTGCTCGAGGGAGAGGGTGAGTGCGGGCGCTGGAGCCATCGGGCGGAATTGTTCGCGCAGTCCCCAGATGACTGAGTCGGCCCCGGTGAGCCGACGCAGCACGTCACGCCGCGTGCCGGCGCCACCGGTCGCGAGCAAAGAGCACACCAGTCGCCACAGCGCGCGGGGATGGTGCTGGATCAAGTTGGCAGCACCGAGCAATGCCGCCCAGTGAATCCGAGTATGGAAGGCGAACGCCTGATAGCTGGGGCTCATCAGCTCATCCAGCTTCGGTGGGCGATAGAGTGACACGCCGGACCAGCGCGGCCAGTGCGTGGACAACGCGTTGTCGGTGACCGCGGCAATCACCATCCCAGGTCGGGGATCTTCGGTGCTCGACGTCGCGGACGCGAAGATGGAGTCACCGAGGAGCATGGACGCGGCCTGGCGGGCTTGACGGGCGAGCCGGCGGGCGAGATCGCGGGATTCTTCGAGACGCTCGAGATCAAACTGCCGCTCTTGGGCGAGCGCGGGCAGCGAACTGCGAATCGCCTCGGACAACGCTGCGTCCAGCTCACGGGCCTGTTCGGTGGCGCTCGCGAGAGCTTGGGCTTGGCTCGGGCCTTCGCCGAGAAGCTGCAGGCGCCGCCGAATGCCCTTCTCAATTGAATCGTGAATGGTCTGACCAGCATCGATGGGCCGGTTCGAGCGCAAGGCGCTGCGCAGCAGTTGCGCCCGGCCTCCGCTGGCCAGTGGGGCACGTTCCAGGATGGTGGCGACCGCCGCGCGAAAGCGCTCGAATTGCGCTCCGGACGTGCGCTTCAGGGTGATACCGAGCCAGCCTTGCGATGCTTCGTCCGCCATCGCATCGAGCAACTGCGAGAAGATGACGAGCAGGCTGCCGGCATCGTAGGAATATTTCTTGTCGAGGTCTTCATCGTGTTCGAAATACGAGACGAACAAGCAGCGGGTTTCCCAGATCAGACCCTCGCCGAGCGCCTGCATCAAACCGATGCAAAAGGTGTCGAGCGCGCGGGCGAAGTCGTCGAGCCGGCGTAGGTCGAGAGCGGATACGGCGCACGGGTAACCCGATTTTTCGGCCGCGTAAGTCTTCGCGATGGCCGGGACGAGCAGTTCCGCGAGTTCATCCGTGCCGAGATTTCCCTGGGCGGCGCGAATGCCGGCGCGCCAGGCGTTGAGCACGGTGGTGAAG
>CAYVDZ010001301.1:0-1503 GCA_964450575.1 uncultured Opitutus sp. | reverse complement strand
GAATTGCGCTGCTCCATGATCGCCTTCGCGTTCCCCGCCCGCACGCTTTCCACCACAAACGCCCCAAGTCTCACGGTGCCGTCGTCCGTCGCCGGCTGCGTGGTCGACAGCTCGAAATCGCGCGTCGCTGTCCCGCCCGGTGCCACTTGGACTGTCGCCGTGGCGGTGCGGTAGCCCGTGTACTCGACGGTCAGCAGGATTTCACCGGGCGCGAGGCCCGAAAGCCGGTAGAGCCCGCCGGCACCCGATGCTACCGACGCCCCGCCGGCTGCGCGCACGGTCGCGTTGCGCAGATACTCGCCCGAGGCGGGATGAAAGATTCTTCCGGTCACCGTAGCGGTGTCCCGCGGTTGCGCTTGCTGGGGGGCTCGGGCGGTCGCCGGCCGTCGCCGGCTCCGCCCTCGATCCGTTTGGGTCGGATATCCCTTTCCGCACGGCGAGCGCGCCGGTGGCAGAGTCGCGTGCGACCAAGAGGCCGGTGCGAGCCACCAGCAGATCGAGCGCCTCGTGGGGGAGGAAGTCGCCGGTGACGGCGTTGGTCGACACCCCGCGTACGGCGGATGGCGAAAACATAATCTCGCGGTTGGCCTGTTCGGCGAAGCGGGCGAGTGTCACGGAGGCGTCACCGCTGGGGAGATCGAAACGGCGTTTCGTTTCGGCGGCCGCGCGGGTGGTGGCGAAAATCACGGTGAGACTGAACAGCCAGGCAGCAATGCGCGGGAATCGTGAGAGGATCATGGGGGTAGTTAGGGTAGCGCCTTAAAAGACCCGCGGGCAGTGCGTTTCCATTAACCGGCAGCCCGAGTTTTTTTCACCGCGGGTTTTTTCAGTCCGCATCCCGCCCGCCCGGATTTTTTTAGCCCAAGCAGGATTGCTCCCCGAAAATATATAAGGGGATCAGAGAATAGAAAACAGATAATCCGGGAAGATCAGAACCACGGCCGGAAGCGCATGCGCCAACCTTCCCGATCTTCGCGGCCATTCTGCCCCCTCTCGCCATCACGCCCTGAGGCTTGCCCTTCGCGGTCTCACGAAAGCCGCCACTTACCGTCTCCGCCGCAGGGCGATTTCTCCATTTGGCTGCGCGTGCCCCCGCACGCCGAACTCCGACTCCAGCAAGCGCAGAAATCCCCGCACGTTGTCGGTACGGATGCGCGCGCTCAGCCGCACTTCCTGTAGCGCCGGATCGTCGAGGCGCATCATCACCGGATTGTGCCGGTTGAATTCGTTGAGTATGACGGCGAGTGGCTCGTCGGAGAAGGTCAGCATGCGCGGCTGCCAGGCGAGGCGTCGCGCGACTTCCTCCGGCGGCGGCGTGCTCACCTGCGGTGCCTCCATCTTCTCAGCGAGTGGCACGACCACCCGCTGGCCGGCGGCGACGACCGGTGTGGTTGTCGCCGGCGTCGGGCTCCCGTCGCGCGTCACAGCCACGCTGCCTTCCGTGACAATCACGTCCACCGCGTGGTCGTCATGTCGCACGTTGAACTCCGTGCCAACCGCGCG
>CAYVDZ010001300.1:0-1503 GCA_964450575.1 uncultured Opitutus sp. | reverse complement strand
GGCGCTCTTGAACGGCGACGCGATCAACCCGTGCGCCGAGGCCAGGTTGATGATCCGCCCCCACCCGCGCCGTTTCATGCCGGGCACCGCCGCGCGGATCGCATGGAAACTCGCGCCGAGCACGATGTCCTGCACGGCCGTCCAGCGCTCCGAGGGAAATGCCTCCACCGGCGACACAAACTGGATGCCCGCGTTGTTCACCAAAATATCCAACGAACCCAGCACCGCCTCCGTATCCGCAACGAGCCGCGCCACCTCGTCCGCGCGACTCACGTTTGCGTCGTGAAAGCGAACGGTCACACCGGTATCGGTCGCGAGGGAGGCGCGCAGCCGCTCGATCTCGACGGTGTCGCCGAGACCGTTGAGCATCACGTTCACACCCTGACCCGCCAGGGCCCGCGCGATGCCGAGACCGATACCGCTCGTGGAGCCCGTGACGAGCGCCGTTCTGCCTTTCAGCATAGAGAGCCCTCCTTCAGCGCCACGGCGAATCCACACCCGGTTTTCGCCCGCACTTCGTCTATCGTCGCGCCTCCTTGCAACTCGCGCAGGACGAGGCCGCCGTCGGCGGGCTTCACCTCGAAAACCGCAAGGTCGGTGATGATTGTGCCGACCACGCCCTTGCCGGTGATCGGCAGCGTGCAGGTCTTGAGAATCTTCGGGCTGCCGTCTTTAGCGCAATGTTCCATCACGGCCACAACCCGTTTCACTCCGGCCACAAGATCCATCGCCCCGCCGGGACCCTTCACCATTTTGCCCGTGGCGGTGGTGGCCGGATTCCTCGTGCGCGACTCGGTAGAGGCCGCCCCCGAAACACCCGATTCCGTGAAATCCGCCACGCTGGCGGAGCATTACCGCGCCGTGGCCGAGGTGATGCCGGTGATGCTGGTGTCCAACGTATTCATCGCGCGGGGCCCCAAGTTCGGCCTGGATACCCTCAAGCTCGTGCTCGAGGCCACGGACAAGGTCGTCGCGATCAAGGATGACATGTGCGGTGAGTTCGCCCGCAAGATGTCGCTGCTCGTCCATGACCGCTGGGCCGTGGTATCGGGTGGGCAGAAGCAAAATCACCTGAACAACCACCCCTACGGCTGTGATGGCTTCCTCTCCACCTTCATCACGTTTAAGCCGGAGATCGCCCATGCCTACTGGCAGGCGGTTGTTTCCGGAAACCTCGCCGAAACCCGGCGCATCATCCGGGATTACGACTATCCCTTCTTCGAATTGATCATGGGGCTCCCCGGGGGCTTCAACGCCGGCATCCAGGCGATGCTCGAACTCAAGGGCATCGCGCAACGCTGGCGCCGCAAACCCTACCACAGCTTGGCTGACCAGGAGATCGAGGCTTTTGCCGCGGGCCTCAGGAAAATCGGCATCCTGGCCTGACCCACCTTCGCATGGCCACCGCCCTCCTACCCCGCCCCCCTGCTGGCAATCTTCCCTCCGGCGCTTGGTTGAACGGCGTGCTGCTCTGGCGGGACGATTGCCTCAACGGCCGAGGCC
>CAYVDZ010001299.1:0-1506 GCA_964450575.1 uncultured Opitutus sp. | reverse complement strand
CGACGTTGGGTGGAATCGCCAATGAACACCCCCGATTGTCATTGCGAGCGAGGCTTGCCGAGCGTGGCAATCCATCGGGACGCGTGGATTGCCGCAGTCGCTTAGGCTCTTTCGCAATGACAAGCTGAAGGTGTTCATTAACGTCTAGATCATACGGATGATTAGTATGATATTGTAGAAAAGCGGCTTGGAGCCAAGCCGCCCGGACAACCCGCTCCAACTCGGACCAATCGCCGTCTTTTTGGACGGGGATGAGGCGACCGTTTACGGCACTTCGTAAACTTCCACGAGCACCGATCCGGTGGGATTAGGCGTCGGTGCGGGATTCGGGGCGTTGGGGGCCACCATCACCGGGGCAGCACCTGCGGGCACCGTGTAAGTTCCCGGCGCCAAGGCCATCAGCAGCGCCGAATCGCCGCCGGGACGAAGAGGAAAAGCCCCGACCGCCGGAAAGGTGGCCGTCAAGGTGGCGGCTCCACCTTGCGCCCAATTGTTGTTGATCGCCACGGTCTGCGTACCATTGAGAATCGAAATACGCGGATCTCCCAGCACGCCGTCCGCCCCAAACCCGAAATCCATCAGGCCCGGGCCGACCGCCCGCACCAGCAGCGTGCGCGGATTATTTCCCGCCACCACAATTCCCGGAATCAGCAACTCACCTTCACTGTCAATTCGCGCCAAGGTGGAAAGATTCGTCAGGCGCGTTCCGTTACGACTCACATCGTAAATTTCCGCGAGGACGTCGCCGGTCGCGCCCGAGAGGCCCCGCAGCGTGACGGTGTAAGTTCCGGGGTCGAGTTGCACCAGCAACGCCGCATCCGCGGAACCCGGCGCGAGCGGAAAGGCGCCGACCGTCTCCGCAGCGGTGCGCAACTGGGCGGCATTGGCATTTTTTTCCCATCCTTCGTTCGTGGCGACCTGACGTGATCCTTGATTGATCTCGAGCCGCGGCACCGGCAGCGCCTCACTCAGGCCAAAGCCGAGCAAAGCCGGGCCAATGCCACGGATCAACAACGTGGCGCGTTGCGTGCCACCCAGGTTGAAACCGAGCGCAAACGTGTCGCCGACGTAGGCGATTTTCGATCGCGTCGAAATATTCACGAGTCGTCCCGGAGGCGGCACCGCGGCATTCGCCACGCGCGCATTGAGAAATGCGATGACCCGGGCGTTCGCGTCGCGATAAAACAGCCCCTCCGCAGCCGCCACCGCCAACTGCCCGGCTATTTCCTCGGCCCGGCTGCGATAGGCCGTCGGCAACAGGGGTGCCAATTCGGCCGCATTTGGCGTCTGCATTGGGTACAGGTTCGCATCGAGCAATCCCGCGTTTTTCACCGCGAGCCAAACCGCTTCGGCATCCTCAGGGGTGAAGCTGGGAGTTCGGAGCGCCAGCGCCCGGAACCGTCCGGCATGCACCGGCGCAATGGGGTTACTGAAGATCCCCGTCGCCACCCCGCGGCCCAAGAGCAACTGGCTATTATCCCGCGCATCGACGAGCCCAGCGGCGCC
>CAYVDZ010001298.1:0-1514 GCA_964450575.1 uncultured Opitutus sp. | reverse complement strand
CCACAACACGCTGCCCGCGTTTTAAAACGTGGGCGGCCAGCGCCCGGCCGAGGCCACTCGAGCACCCGGTGATGAACCAAACAGGGGAAGACGTGAAATCATTCATGGCGTGAAGAGCGCGGCGGAAGCGGGGAAAAAATCCCGTGTCATGTGCAAGTGGATACGGGAATCGAAAAAGCAACGTTGGCGATGCAGTGAGTCGGAACGAGGACCGAAGTCGGCAAAACGCCCGCTCCTTTCAACGGTCGCGACGCAGCGCCGAAAGTTCCGTTGCAACCGGCGGGCGCAGTCATTTCGTCACTGTCGTCCGCACCGGCACGTGGACCTCGAACCGTTTCAAAAAGCCCGGCGTAAACGGCCCATTCCAATACACGCCGTAAGCCGGTCCGGCCGGTTCCACGCCGGGTTGCGTGCTGAGCCAGACCACCAAGGCATCGCGGGTTTTCGCAAAGTTGGTTGCAGAATAACTACCGCGCGCACCCAGGCTTGCCACGCGCCGTTCCGGAATTTCCACGACCTCGACCCCGCCGCCACTCCCGGCGACCTTTGACCGCTCGCTTTTGGCGACCCAGAAGTACATCGCCGCATCGTCAATCTTCGCCTCCACCGGCGTGGTCATGGCGATGTTATGGGTCGAAATGTAATTGAAGAGCGGACGAAACAGCCCGTTCGATTCGCTGAAGTAGTTTCCCTGTCCTTGGGCTTTGAGCAGGACGCCCGCGGGCAGGGTCTTGAGTTCGGAGACGCCGACTTCCGTCGGTGCAAACGCTTGCGGAGCAGCCATGATGAGAGGACCGATGAGAAGAAAGATTAGGCTAAAGAGGTGACCACGCATGCTTTTAATACGCACCGGAAGCCCGTTTCGATGCATAAGAGTGAGACCCGCGTTCACTCGAAAAGAAACGAGCGCGCCGTACGAAACCGTAACCGCTCGGAAATTTACCTGCGAAACTTGCCTGCGCGAAAGACCGGGCCAGCATCCGTTCCGTACCTGGCGTCCCCGCAATGTCTTCTCACACCGAAGTTCTCATCATTGGCGCCGGCATGGCCGGCCTAGCGGCGGCGTCTGCCCTGCGCGAAGCGGGTCGGACTGTAGCCGTGCTTGAGAAAGGCCGCGGGCTTGGCGGCCGGCTCGCGACCCGGCGCATCGGATCGGCGGTCTTCGATCACGGCGCGCAGTTCATGACTGCGCGTGATCCGCGGGTGATCGCATTAATTGAGCGTTGGCGCGAAGCCGGCGCTGCCGTGGAATGGTGTCGGGGCTTCTCCGGCACCGCCGAAGGCCACCCTCGTTGGCGCGGACAGCCGGGCATGACTGCGCTCGCCAAACAACTTGCCGCCGGAGTCGACGTTCGGGTGGATACGCAGGTCTGCGCGATTACCCGCGAAGCGTCGACTTGGCGGATATCGACCCAAGCGGGGCCGATGCTCACGGCGGACGCGCTAATTCTCACTGCACCCGTCCCGCAGGCCCTCACGTTACTCGATGCCGGAAAGTTTTCGCTGCCCGCCGA
>CAYVDZ010001297.1:0-1517 GCA_964450575.1 uncultured Opitutus sp. | reverse complement strand
GACGGGCCATGGCGCAATCCAGGTCCCGGACATCCCGCGATTCAAGCGCTGCGCCGATCCAAAATCAGGAGGCACCGGAGGAATCATTCGCGATTCGCGTCATGCCCCCTTCCGTCCGCCCGAGTAAGCAGCGGATGAGGTGCCGCCGGCCGTGAACTCATCCTGACAATTGTCACAGTTTGAATTGTCTTATGATAGGTTGTTGCCATTTGTCAGGCATGGGGCTCCTCGCACTTTTCCCGCGCCAGACACGGCAGATCGAACCCGAGGTGGAAAAAACCGCTTCGATGATGTCGAGCTTGCTCGAATTACAGCACTATCCGCCGGAAAAGGCGCTGCTCGCGCTGACCCTCGCGGCGGACAAGATCAGCGGCGGCTGGGAGAACATCGACGTGCTCAAGATGAAGGCGGCCCTGCGCGGTGTCACCGCCGCGAACGAATTGCTGGAGGCCGAGGGCGGGCAACTTTCCGCGGAGGAATTGAGCCGGCGAGTCAAGGTTAGTCGGGAAACGGTGAACCAATGGCGGCAGCAGGGCCGGATTCTCGGCTGGATCCGTGGGGTGCGGAATTATTCCTATCCAGCGTGGCAGGTTCACCAAGGCGGACTCTTGCCCGGACTCGAGTCGGTGCTGCACACCTTGCGGCCAAAAAAACTCGGAACGTTTGAGATCGCGGACTATCTTTTGTCGGTCAGCGACGAACTCGGCGGACGTCCGTTGGACTTGCTGCGGAAGGCGGACGTTGAGCCGGTGATCGAGCACGCGCAACGCTATGGCGGCATCGGAGCCTAAGCGGATTCGGGCGCCCGAGCCGCCGAAGGATCTTGCGGCAAGGAAGCTGCCGGTTGCCGTGCGGCCGCACGATACTTGGTTACGCCTCCATGATCGGCGGTTTCGCGCGCCGTTGTATTGGAGCCGCGACGGAAAATTTCGATTCGACTCCGCCGGCGCTCCGTTTGGCGTGTTCTACTCGGGACGCGATTTGGCGACGGCATTCCTTGAAGTATTCGGAGACAAGATTCGGCATTCCCGCCGAATCGCGCGGGCGGTGATCGAACGTTATGACGTTTGCGCCGTGAAGCCCGCAGCCCATTTGAAAGTCCTCGCACTTGAGGGAGCAAACCTGGCGAAGATCGGAGCAACGTTGGGCTGTTTTTCAGGATCATATCCGCTCTCCCAGCGATGGGGCGCCGCGTTGATGACGCATCCCGAGCGAATCGACGGGCTCGTCTATCTCGGCCGGCGGTCGGGCGCGCGCTGTCTGGCGCTGTTTGGCGACGATGCCGCGCCGAAAAAGCATCAGGCGTCGCTGGCGCTGTCGCGAATCGGGCGGCTCCATGAGTCGCTCGAATTCTGGCAGCTCGCCGATGAATTGGCGCTGGCAGTGTTTTGATCGGATTTGCATGCGCCGCCTAACTCATGACGATTGGCGAAGTTTCAGGGGTCATGGGGGAAGTTTCAGCGGTCATGACGCGAATCGCGAATAGAGCGTTCGAAATGTCGTCGAAGTCGACGGGC
>CAYVDZ010001296.1:0-1525 GCA_964450575.1 uncultured Opitutus sp. | reverse complement strand
ACGACCTCTTGCACCCCATGCAAGCGCGCTACCAGGCTACGCTACAGCCCGAACAAGGGAGGGTCACAAAGACCAACCGCCTTGCGTGATGCAAGAGGTTTTTTGCCGGATCCGCATGGTTCCTTTTTCCGGGATTCTTCCGGACCTCGCTTTCCGAGGGCGATTCGCCGCATTACGGGCGGTTTCGACCCAGGTCCACGATCCGCTGGGACGGACGTCGAAAGGGCTTCGCCGGCCCCCTAAGCTGACTCGACAAGCATCACGCAACCCGTACTCCGCCGACGCAGCCGGCGTTTTTGCCGTGCCATCCACGGATTCCGTGTTTGAAAGACGGGGCATGCAAATCGGCTTCTGCACGGATCCTGCCACACTCGCCACGCTGCCCGCCCGTCCGGACTGCGATTTCATCGAGGGCCATGTCGTCAACTTCCTGCTCCCGGAGGCTCCCGACGCTGATTTTGCGCCGCACGCCGCCGCTCTGAGCTCCTGCGGTTTTCCCATGCCGGCTGCCAATGTCCTGCTCCCGGCGGCGCTAAAGTGCAGCGGCCCGGATATTGATTACGCCCGGCTCGATCGCTACGCCCACACCGTTTTCCGGCGCGCGAAAGAGGTGGGGATGAACCTGATCGTGTTCGGCAGCGCCGGCGCCCGCATGGTTCCGCCCGGTTTCTCCCTCTCCCAAGGTTTTGAGCAATACGTTGATATCCTCCGGCAGTTCGCCCCACTCGCCCAGGAACACGGCGTGACGATCGTCGTCGAACCGCTCAACCGCGGCGAATGCAATCTCGTCAACACTGTCCTCGAGGGCGCCGAAGCCGTCCGCCGCGCCAACTCTCCCGCCGTGAAGCTCCTCGTGGATATCTTCCACATGCTGCGCAATGACGAGTCGCCCGATGATATCGTCAAGGTCGGCTCCCTGATTCGGCATGCCCATGTCGCGGAAAACCAGGACCGGGCGGCTCCCGGAACCAACGGCGAAAACTTCCGGCCTTACCTCCGCGCCTTGAAACGGGCCGGCTACAATGACCGCCTCGCGCTCGAACCGATCTGGACCGACTTGCCCAAACAACTGCCGGGCGCGCTGACCGAACTTCGCCGGCAACTGACCGACTCCGGGTATTGAGTAAGGCGCGGCAGGAATACCGGCATTCCTGCCTGTATTCGCTTTGGTACTACGGCGGAAATTCGGGCAAAACTGCGAAAGGCCGGTGCCACGGGGCGCAGCCGCCGACTACATCCGCCCGGGGCGAATCTTCCACGACAAGCGGTGCGGTTGAGCCGACGACATGCTGACAATACGAGAACGACAAAGGTGCCTCGCGAATGGACGCCCGCGGCTCCGCGAGTCCGCTGCTGCTCTTGACGAAAATGCGATGGCAATCGACCAGCGAGACCAGGGAGATGGGAGTCTTCAAGATCAGGGCAGCCAGGGCGCTTAACCGATCAAAGACTTTCTCCGCAGGCGTATCGAGCAACCCCAGCTGGCGCAGAGCTTCGAGCCGCAACGGGTTCACGATCTTCTTCA
>CAYVDZ010001295.1:0-1525 GCA_964450575.1 uncultured Opitutus sp. | reverse complement strand
TCGCGAATAGAGCGTTCGAAATGTCGTCGAAGTCGACGGGCCATGGCGCAATCCAGGTCCCGGACATCCCGCGATTCAAGCGCTGCGCCTATCCAAAATCAGGAGGCACCGGAGGAATCATTCGCGATTCGCGTCTTGACCCCCTTCCGACCGCCCTGCGGCGGCGTGCCGGCCGCGATCGATCTGAACCGCGAACTGCGGCCGGAAATCCATCGCTAAGACCGGCTGCTCTCTCCTGCGCCCTGCCATACTTGACGCCAAGTGCCATGCATGCATGGTGCATGCATGGCGACGAAGACCATCAGCATCGACATGGAGGCGTTCAGAATTCTCCGCCGTGAACGAAAAGGACGACGCGATTCCTACTCCCGGGTCATTCAGCGTCTGTACGCTTCGCAACCGGCACGCACCGTGGACGAATTTCTGACGTTTCATGCTCCGGCGCTTGAGGGCCGTGGATTTGGCCGACCTCGGCGTGATGAAAAACCCCCTGCTGCTTGATACGACGTTTGTTTCGGATTTGGATGCCGAATTTGTCCGCCGCGAGACCGGGCCAGCCCGGGCGTTCTTCGCCCGCATGCGCCAAGCCGAGATTTTCGTCAGCGTGATTACCGTTGAGGAATTCTACGAGAAACGGGGGCACGAAGCGGCGCGGGAGCTGGCTTCGCGGTTCGCGGTGCTCGGCTTGCACGTTGGCGACGCACTGCGGTGCGGCTTGTTGCAGTCCCGCTCCGCACGGCGTTTGGGAGAAAATGATGCCTGGCTGGCGGCACAAGCGTTGCGGAGTAGTTGCTCCATTGTGACGCGGGACCGACGCTTCGACGACGTCACCGGTCTTGATGTGATCCGCTATTGAAGGGTCGCTTCGCGCACCTAATAAACCGTTTTCTACGAAGAGTCCTCTCGCGTGCCCCTCATCGTCAGCGCTCCCGGCCAGCGCGTCGCGCGCACCTCGGACAAGTTTGCCAACACCGGCATCGATCTTCTGCCGACGATGTTCGATTTCACCGGCCTCGCGCGTCCGGCGAAACTGTCCGGACTCAGTCTGAAGCCGCTTGCGCAGGGCGAGAACGTCGCCACGTGGCGCGAGCATGTCGTCGTGCAAAACAACATGACCCAGACCGCCATCGTTGATGGCAATGTTCCCACGACGGAAGGCCGGATGATTCGCACCGACCGCTACAAATATTGCGTTTACTCCCACGGCCAGCAGCGCGAGTCCCTCGTCGATCTCGAAAAGGATCCGGGTGAGATGAACGACCTCGCCCGCGATCCCGCTCACCGGGAGACGTTGCTCGCGATGCGCGAACGCCTCCGCCAGTGGGGCGGCGAAAACCACGATCCGCTCGTCGCTACGATGCTCGCCGACGACGTGAAGCCGCGGGCCTTCGAGATTGTCACGACGCCGAAGAACGCAGCGATGATGGAGAGCGTGAGGAAGAAAAAGAAGAAATCATGAATGGCGCGGCTACGGCGAATTCAGTCGCGCGTTCACGGGGCGGTCCGACGCGGCGGTTGCCCCGGT
>CAYVDZ010001294.1:0-1535 GCA_964450575.1 uncultured Opitutus sp. | reverse complement strand
AAAACCAAAGGCGCCGACGCTGCTGAACGTGTCGGTGAGATTCGAGGGCCAGTTGTCGTTTGAGAACGTCTGCGTGGTTCCGTTATACAATTCCAAGCGGGGATCCGTCATCGCACCCGCGAGACCAAATGCCCCCAGAGCCGGGCCCGCGGCCCGCACCAGAATATTACGCGCACCGCCACTGACGAACGTGCCGACGATCAACGTCTGACCGGCAGCCATCGTGGTCCGGACCGAGAGATTCGACAGCCGCGCCGTCGGCCCCCCGCTCCCCGCGACCGAAAGTGTCACCGACGAACTATCCGCCACCGTGCCGGAACTCGTGGCGCGCACGCGATACGCGCCCGCATCGCCAGTCTGCGCCGACGGAATCATGAGCGACGCGCCCGTCGCTCCGTTGATCGCGACGTCGTTCTTGAACCACTGATACGAAATGGGAGCACTCGACGTTGCCGTCACCGAAAACACCGCCGGCTGGCCCGCCGCCACCGACTGGTTCGAAGGCTGGTTTGTAATGGAAACGCCCGCACCTGTCGCCGTGCCCACAATCAACTTTGCGGTCGCCGTTTCCACCGTGGCGCCACTCGTGACGCGCACCAGGTAGGTGCCAGCATCGCCGACTTGCGCGGACGGAATCACCAACGTTCCGGACGTAGCGCCCGGGATCGCGCCACCGTTTTTCAACCACTGATACGTCAGCCCACTCCCGCTGGCCGTGATACTGAGCGTCGCACTCTGGCCGACTTGAACCTGCTGGCTCAAGGGCCGAGCCGCGATGATAATGGGACCGCTGCCGGGGGGCGTGACGGACAACGTGCCGATCGTGCTGTCAATCGAACCACCCACGCCGGAGATCCGCACCGAGTAGGTGCCAACCGCATCCAGCTGCGCGGACGGGATCGTCAGGGTCGAACTGGTCGCGCCACCGATCGGCGCGCCATTTTTCAACCAGAGATACGTGAGACCACTGCCCGAAGCGACGACCCGAAACGACACGGCCTGGCCGACGCTGACGTCCTGATCCAGCGGTTGCACGGAAATCACCGGCAATGCGGCGGAACTCGCCGGCACGCCCTTGCGGATCGTGTTGTTGGAGGTATCGGCTATATATACAGTCGTGTTATCAGCAACGACGTCGGTGAGATCATAGAACCGGGCCGCCAGGCCTACGCTGTCGACGGCGCCGACGATGTTCGCTGCGCCCGCGAGAGTCGAAACCGCTCCATTCGCGATCAGGCGCAAGGTGCTGTTGCCGTAATCCGCGACGAAAATATTCCCCGCGTTATCGAGCGACACGCCGCGCGGCGTGTTGAAACGCGCTTCGGCAATGGTGCCATTGGTCGCGCCGCTCGTGGTCGTACCAGCGATCGTCGTCACCACTCCCGCCGACGTAACGCGACGGATGGCGTGATTCTCGCTGTCGGCGACGTAGAGATTGCCGCCGCTATCCAGTGCGATGTCGAAGGGGGTACTGAAGCGGGCGGCGCTGCCGGAGCCATTAACGAAACCAGGTTGCAGTGCTGCACCCGCCAGGG
>CAYVDZ010001293.1:0-1536 GCA_964450575.1 uncultured Opitutus sp. | reverse complement strand
CGGACAAGAATCTCGCGATTCAGTTGTTGAAGCTCTTTGCGCCGGCTGACGTGGCGCTCGATTTCGAGAATCGGTTGCGGGCCGGCGGACTCGGTTACGGCGATTTGAAGAAAGCATTGTTCGAGCACTACTGGAACTATTTCGCCTCGGCCCGCGCCCGCCGCCTCGAACTCGCCGCCAATCTCGATCAGGTCGAGGTGGTGTTGCGCGACGGGGCGGATCGGGCTCGCGCCGTCGCGGCGGCAGTTCTGCAACGCGCCCGGAAAGCGAGCGGACTGGAATAATATAACGGCGTCGCCAGAAAGCTACGTGCATGTCCGCCCTGCACGTAGCCGAAGCCGGCGAGAAGGCCGGCGACTTACAGGTTCAGCGTGAGTTGCAAGTACACGTAGCTCGCGTTTTTCGAGCCGACGGCGGCGAGGGACTGCTTGATGTAATCGCCGCGGAAGTAGCGGGATGCGCCGAACTCGACTTGTGCATACGGACGGAACGTCCAGCCCGCGACGAGATCGAGTTCGTTGCCGACATGGCGGCTGTAGCTGGGGTTGATGCGGTAACCACCGCCGCTCCCGACCGCAGCGCCGGCAAAGTTGCGGGGCACGCCAGCGACATTATACCAGAAGTCCTGCGTGGTGCTGAGGAAGTGCGAGTGGCCTTCGAGTGCGATCGACGAGGTCGGCGTCGGCTTGAAGGTGTACGCGATCCGGAAATCGTGGAGGTTCTGCAGACTGCTGAAATCCATGTAGCCGTAGAAAAGGTGATTCGTCGGGAACAGATTTTGGAACGTGCCGCTCTTCGGGTCGTTCGCGTTCTTGTCGCCGGAACCGTAACTATAGATGAACGCGAAGCGCGGTTGATAATTGCTTTCGGTCCAGGTGTAGCCGGTCTGGAGGACCGCGGCGGTGGCGCGATGTTCGCGACTGGGCGCAGCGAGAGCTGCAGCGGGTGCGGTGGCGGGAAAGACTGCGGTGCGGTTGCCGAATTGAATCATGAGCTCGTAGCCGTAATCGAACGGGCCGTAGGCGTTCGGCTTTGATTTAACGCGGATGCCAGCCGTGTAGAGATCCTGGGCGCCAGGAAAGCGAAACGGCGGCGGGACGCCGCGCCAGTCATCGGTGGCAATACCGCGCTCCACATTCCTGGCGTAGAAGTAGGCCTCGGTGATCTCACGTTTTTGCAGCGTTGGAAAATTGAAATACGCGCCCGAAAAATGATCCTGCGCGTTGGAGCGGTTCAGATTGCGCGAATCGTTATAGACGAGGCCACCGGTGAAAACGTCGACGCCGAAGAGCGCAGTCTGCCAGCGGATTTTCAGCGCATCGAAGGTGCGGGCGTTGTTGTTCCACCGGAAAGGGCCCACCAGGCGCTGGTCGCCATAGGAGAGCTCCTGGCGTCCAATCTTTAAGGATACGGGAAATTCCTTGTGATTCCCCAGAAAGAGAAAGGCTTGATGGAGGTCGGTTCCCTCGTCGTTTTCGGTGAGGCCTTGTCCGGGGGCGGTGGCATGGTAGCGTTCATCGCCGAGTGAAGCACTGG
>CAYVDZ010001292.1:0-1546 GCA_964450575.1 uncultured Opitutus sp. | reverse complement strand
CATGGAAGTTGATTCACACGCTCGCCGTCGACGCCGCCTCGCGGCTCAACGCGGTTTACGAAACCACGCGCGGCGAGAAGGGATTCCTCTCCGTGCAGGTGAATCCGAAGTTTTATCCCCGCGCCCAGCTGATGGTGGAGCAGGCGACGCAGCTGGCCGCGCTCGCGCCGAATATTGCGATCAAGGCGCCCGCCACCGAGGTGGGGATTGCGGCGATCGAAGAGATGACCGCCCGCGGTATCCGCGTTAATGCTACAGTCAGTTTCACCGTGCCCCAGGCGATCGCGGTCGCCGAGGCTTTTGCGCGCGGACTGAAACGGGCGCGGGCCGCCGGCCTCGCGGCCGACGCCAACCGTCCTTATATCACGCTGATGATTGGCCGGGTCGACGATCACCTGAAGCGGATCGCGGAACAGCAGGGCATCACCACGTCTCCAGGCGCGCTCGACTGGGCTGGCATCGCGGTTTTTAAAAACGCCTACCGGCTGTTCAAGGAACGCGGCCACCCAGGCACGCTGCTGGCGGCGGCTTACCGCCATGAAGGCCATTGGTCACAAATCATCGGGCGCGAGGTGCTGCAGACCATTCCCTATACATGGTGGACGAAGTTCAATGTTTCGGGCGCGGCCCCGGCGCTCACCCTCGAGCAGCCGGTGGACGACGCGATCGTGGCGGAGCTGCGCGCGAAGTTTCCCGATTTCGTGCGGGCTTACGATCCGGACGGCATGAACCCCCGCGAGTTCCTCGGCTACGGCGCCACGCAGCACACTCTCAACCAATTCCTCGGCGGCTACGCCGAACTCCTTGCCTCCATCCGGCAACGCATCCTCCCTGTATAAAGATAATATATAAACAGGCTGATAGTCGGCCGACGCGATGATCCCGCCCGTCACCCGCTCAGACGCTTTTAAAAGAACCCCCGCTCCCTTCCCTGCTTACGTTCTCCCTCTCATGACCACCTCCGCTGCCGCGATCGCCCCGTTTTTCATCAATGGTGAATGGACCCGTACTCCGGGTCTCGCCACCACGCCGGTTTTCAATCCGTCCACCGGTGAGGTCATCGCGGAAACGCCCGTCGCCACCGCGACGGAAGTCGAAGCGGCGGTCAACGCGGCCCATGATGCGTTCCCGGCGTGGATGGAAACGCCACCCATCGAACGCGCGCGCGTGCTGTTTCGCTATCGTGAACTGCTGCTCGCCAACTTTGATCAGATCGCAGCGTTGATTTCGCGCGAGCATGGTAAAACCCGCGGCGAGGCCCGCGGTGATCTGCAGCGGGGCATCGAAGTCGTCGAGTTTGCCACGGGCATTCCCACGCTGATGTTCGGCGATACGCTCGAAAATGTGGCCCGCGGAATTGATTGCGAAACGCTCCGCCAGCCGCTCGGCGTGTGCGTTGGCATCACGCCGTTTAATTTCCCCGCAATGGTCCCGATGTGGATGTTCCCCATCGCGCTCGCCTGCGGAAACACGTTCATCCTCAAACCAAGCGAGAAGGTTCCGCTCACCGCCGTGCGCATCGTCGAGTTGCTCGTCGAGGCCGGAC
>CAYVDZ010001291.1:0-1547 GCA_964450575.1 uncultured Opitutus sp. | reverse complement strand
TCCCACCCCGTCCCCCTAGTACGTCATGCCACGTTCCCTCGCTCTGAGTCTCACGTTTTCCGCGCTCGTCGCCCTGAGCGCAGCGCCTTTGATTGCCGCTGAAAAAACCCCTTCCCTCCTCGATAAGAGCGGCAACCCCGCCGGTTTTCGCGCCCTCGCGATTGGCGACGCCGCCCCGGATTTCGCCCTGCCGGGCATCGACGGAAAAACCCACCGGCTCGCGGATTTCTCCCGGCCCGACGTACTCATGGTGTTGTTCACCTCGAACCACTGTCCGACTTCGCACGGGATCGAGGAGCGGCTGAAAAAACTGCGCAATGATTACCGCGGCCGCAGCTTCGGACTCGTTGTGATCAACCCCAATCATCCCGACGGGCTCAGCGTGAACGAACTCGGGTACGGCGAGTATGGCGACTCGTTCGAGGAGATGAAACCCTATGCCGAAAAGAACGGATGGGATTTTCCGTATTTGTATGATGGAGACAAACAGCTGACGGCCCGCGCCTATGGCTGTCTGGCCACACCGCATGTCTTCCTTTTCGATCGGGCGCGAACGTTGCGTTACGCCGGCGCGTTCGACGATTCCCGGTATCCGCAGGAGGAGACGGTCAACAAACACTATGTGCGCGACGCGCTCGAGGCGATGTTCGCCGGCCGCCCGGTCGCGGTCGAAATGACCAAGCCTTTCGGTTGCTCCACCAAGTGGCGGGAAAAGCGCGCGGGCCATGTCGCCACCGAAAGCAGCTGGACCAAAATCCCCGTAAACCTGGACAAAATCGATGCCACCGGAAACGCGGCCCTGCGGGCAAATCCCACCGAAAAATACCGGCTCATCAATGTGTGGGCGACGTGGTGCGCGCCGTGCGTCGAAGAGTTTCCCGCCCTGGTTGCGATCTCCCGCAAATTCGATCTGCGCGAGTTCGAGTTGATCACCCTCAGTATGGACGATCCCAAGCATGAAGCCAAAGCCCTCGCCTTCCTGCAAACGCAAGGCGCAGGGTTGACCAAGCGGAAACAAACGTCGGTGGACAAGGAAGGCCGCCGCACCAACCACTATCTTTATACCGGCGCCAGTCAGGATGCCTTGGGCGCGGCGCTGGATCCCGAGTGGCCCGGTCCGCTGCCGCATACGGTGCTCGTTGCGCCGGGCGGCAAGATCGTCTGGCGGCATAATGGTGTCATCGATCTGGATACAACCATCGCGACCATCGTCCGGGAAATGACGCCGTATTATCAACCACCCAAGCCGACCACGCCCCCCGGCAAAACCGAGTGATCGCCCCGTTAGCGGCGCGTTCGCTTGATTCGTTTTATCTTCCTCGCCCCTAATTCCCTCCATGCGCCTCCGCCTGATCTCCGCCCTGCTCCTCGTGTCGCTTGCCGCACTCGGGGGCGTTCAGGCCCAAACCGCCGGTTCGCCGCCGGCTAAGAAAGCCGCCGGCGCGGCTGCGAAAAAGGCCGCCGAGCCCGCGCTCAAATGGCAGGATGTTTCCCAGTGGGGCGTCGAAGGCCGCGCGTTTCACGACATGGAGCGCAAGCGTTGGTTC
>CAYVDZ010001290.1:0-1550 GCA_964450575.1 uncultured Opitutus sp. | reverse complement strand
TGAGTCCACCGCCACGTTCTCCCGAGCGGGAAAACTGACCCACCACCCCCATCTCCCCACGCTTGACTCGCCTCCCCCGCTCTGAAACATCGACCCTTCACTCTTCCAATCACCATGGGCCAACAACTGAACAAGTACATCAAACGCAAACGCCGGTCGGCTTACCTCAAGCGTAAGAAAGCAGCCGCCAAGGTGACCGCGAAGAAGAAGTAATCAGGCCCAGGGCTTTCAGCACGTCGCCGGCGGTCATTCGACCGCCGTTTTTGCTTTTTGCGGGTTCACCCGCACTCTGACGCCGCCTTTTCCCCATGATCAAGGTCAGTCTCATTTCCCTCGGTTGCGCCAAGAATCTCGTGGATTCTGAAATCATGGTTGGGCATTTGCACCAAGCCGGGATGACCGTCATTCCTGAGGCCGAGCAGGCAGACGTAGTCATCGTGAACACCTGCTCGTTCATTGATTCCTCCAAGGAGGAGTCGATCGGACACATCCTCGAGGTGCATCAAAACCGGGGGATGAAGAAGCGGCGCAAGAACCAGAAGCTGATTGTGGCCGGCTGCATGTCGCAGCGCTTCTCGAAAAACCTGGCCTCCGAACTGCACGACGAGGTCGATGCGTTCATTGGGCTGGACCAAGTCACCAAAGTCGGTCCGATCATCCAGGAAATCTACGCGAAGGATCGGGCCGCCAACGAGGCGCCGCTCTCGTTCATTGAAGGGCGTTCAACGTATATCCCCGATTACGATACGCCCCGCTTCCGGCTCACGCCGCGGCATTTCGCCTACATCAAAATCGCGGAAGGCTGCAATCACCCATGCACGTTCTGCATCATTCCGCAGATTCGCGGCCGGCACCGCAGCCGCACGGTCGAAAGCGTCGTCGCCGAGGCGCGCCAGCTCGTCAAGGAAGGCGTCAAAGAGATCAATCTCATCTCCCAGGACACCACCTTCTTCGGCATGGACACCTGGGAAGAGCGACCCAACCCGAGGACGCCCGTCGACTCTTCCCGCGGCACCGCGCTCACCACGCTCCTGCGGCAGCTCAATGCCATCGAAGGTGATTTCTGGATACGTCTGCTCTACACGCACCCGGCGCATTGGAGCGACGAACTGATCCGGACCATTGCGGAGTGTCCCAAGGTTGCCCGGTACATCGACATTCCCCTGCAACACATCAGCGACCACATGCTGGGGCTGATGCAGCGCGAAACGTCCTCCGCCTATATTCGCGACCTGATCAAACGCATCCGCGCGGGAATTCCCGGCATCGCGGTGCGGACGACGTTTATCGTCGGATTCCCCGGCGAGACCGAAGCGGACGTCGACGAGTTGTGCGACTTTATCCGCGAAACGAAGTTTGAGCGCCTCGGCGTTTTCCGCTATTCGCAGGAAGAAGGCACCCGCGCCGCCAAGATGGAAACCCAGTTGCCCAAGAAATTGAAAGAGGCGCGCTGGCATCGCATCATGAAGCTGCAGCAGGAAATCGCTGCGCAGGTCAGCTCCAACCAAGTCGGACGCACGCTGAAAGTGATTGTCGAGGAACCCGGTGTC
>CAYVDZ010001289.1:0-1554 GCA_964450575.1 uncultured Opitutus sp. | reverse complement strand
CGGAACAAGTCCGGCGATCAGGACGGCAGCGAGAAAAAGGATTTGGGCAAGGTCACGCTGCCGATTCATCTCAAGCTCGTTCAGGCAAGTGGGCAAACGCAGGTCTTCACCTCGACGGATGGCCGTGACTGGGGCGAACCGCGGATGATTCTTCCCACGACCTTCGACGATCAGAGCCGCGTCGGCCTTTTTGTCTGCTCCGGCAACACCTTCGCGTCCACGACGGCTGCCTTTGATTCCGTGCAGTCTTCCCGATGAAATTCACCTCCGTCTGCCCTTGATTCCATACCGATGAAAATCTCCCAACTCATCTTCACGCTCTTCTGTCTGTGGCCGCTACTGGGCGGCTGCGGTAAATCCCCCGACGCCCAACCAGGCAAGCCACGCGTCGCCTTGGTCATGAAGTCGCTCGCCAACGAGTTTTTTCAAAACATGGTCGAGGGAGCGAAGCAGCATCAGACTCAGCACGCGGCGGATTACGAACTGATCGCCAACGGCATCAAAAACGAAACCGACCTCACGGAGCAGGTCGACCTCGTCGAGCAAATGGTCAGCCAGGGCGTGCGGGCGATCGTCATCGCGCCCGCCGACTCGCGGGCGCTCGTGCCCGCGCTCAAGCGTGCGATGGATGCCGGGGTGCTCGTCATCAACATCGACAACAAACTCGACGCCGATACGCTCGCGAAGGCCGGACTCAGCGTGCCCTTCGTCGGGCCGGACAATCGCGCCGGAGCGCGCAAAGTCGGCGACGCGGCGGCGGCGAAACTCAAGGCCGGCGATGAAGTCGCCATCATCGAAGGAGTCACCACCGCCTTCAACGGACAGCAGCGGCGTCTCGGTTTGGAAGATGCAGCCAAGGCGGCGGGCTTGAAAATCGTGGCGGTGCAGAGCGGCGAATGGGAGATGGAAAAAGCCAACGCCGTGGCCAGCGCGCTGCTCACCGCACACCCGCAGCTCAAGGCCCTGCTTTGTGCGAACGATAGCATGGCCCTCGGCGCCGTCGCCGCCGTGCAGGCGGCGGGCCGCACCGGACAGGTGCTAGTGACCGGCTTCGATCACATCGCCGCGATCCGCCCCATGCTCGTTGACGGACGCGTCCTCGCCACCGCCGACCAACACGGCGGCGACCTCGCCGTCTTCGGCATCGAAGCCGCTCTGCGCCGTTTGAAGACCGGGTCCGCTCCGCAGGATCAGACGACTCCGGTTGATCTAGTCGTCAAACCTTGATGAGAGTCAGGCGTCCGTAGATCGCGCATGACTCCAATCACCCAGGGAAACCGTCAGTCACCGCTTACCGCACCATTGCTGGAAGTCTCCGGGCTGAAGAAAAGCTTCGCCGTGCCGGTGCTGCGCGGATTGGATTTCAGCGTGCGCGCGGGGGAAGTCCATGCGCTGGTCGGGAGCAATGGCGCGGGCAAATCCACGCTCGCCCGCATCCTCGCCGGAATGCTCCCGAGCGATGGCGGCACGGTGCGCTTCGGCGGGGCTGAGCACGCGCCGCGCACGCGGCAGGAAGCGAAGGCGGGTGGCGTGACGCTGATGCTTCAGGAACTG
>CAYVDZ010001288.1:0-1557 GCA_964450575.1 uncultured Opitutus sp. | reverse complement strand
CCAATCACCAGGACGCCCAATTCGTTATCGAGTTGGTTCTCGCGCGCAAAGGTTCGCGACACCTTGCGAACGCTCAACCCCCAACGCTCGAGGGCGACCTCCTCGCCCACGCGGCTTTCGAGCTTCTCGGTCACCACGTCGTAGTCACGCATCTCGCCATTGCGCCTGGCTGACACCTTCAGCGTTGAACCCACGGGGCGGGTCGCGATCAGGTTTTGAATCGGTGGCAATTGCTCGGGAAAGCGACCGTCGACCTTCACGCCATCGATCAATAAAATGATATCGCCGCCGCGCAGCCCGGCTTTGGCCGCGGGCGACCCAGGATCGACGCTATTGACGAGGACGCCGCCGGAACTGAGTTCGAGCGAGTAAAAGTTCTCCAAGTCCTGCAGCGCTCCCGGCACCACGCCAATGTAGCTGCGCACGATCTCACCGTCCTTGGAGAGCCGTGACATGACGGTCTTGGCCGTCGCTGACGGAATCGCGAACCCAAGGTTGTTGGCGCCCATATAACCGCGGGAGGAAATGCCGACGACCTTGCCATCCGAGGTCACGAGGGGACCGCCCGAGTTACCGGGATTGATCGCCGCGTCGGTTTGCAGCCAGGTGTTGAACGCGCCCGTCTCGTAACCATTTACCGCGCGGGAATCTTCAAAGTAGCGATTCTTGTTCGAAACAATTCCGCGCGTCACCGTGCGGGTCAATCCATGCGGCGTGCCCACCGCAAACACCTCCTGCCCGGGAAAAAGTTTCTCGCTCTCGCCAAACGTCGCATAGGCCACCTTCCAACCGCGCCGTTTCACTTCATCCATATCGAGGCGCAGGACCGCCAAATCGGTCCAGTGATCCCAGCCCACGAGGGTCGCGCTGACGCGCTCGAGATTCGCCAGGGTGATATTGATCTCGACCGCGCGCGGGCTGACGACGTGCGCGTTGGTGAGAATCAGGCCATCGGCCGAAATAATCACGCCTGAGCCGAGGCTCGCCGTGAAGCGCCGCGTGCCGGCTTCAAAGGCGACTTCCCGCACATCGATCCGCACGACAGCATCAAGCAAGCGGTTGAATCCGCGGCTCATGGCCGCGCGGCCGGGCACGTTTAGAAGAATCCCAAGGCAAAAGAGAGTTACGAGGGCGGAGATTGACCGGGCAGGGAAAGATTTCACAGTGGCGGATTTAACACGATGGCAACCAAGAGCACAGACTACAACTTCCATGAGATCGAGCCGCACTGGCAAACGTTCTGGGAGGAAAATCGCTCGTTTCGCGCGGAGAACAGCTCGCCGAAACCGAAGTACTACGTGCTCGACATGTTTCCGTATCCGTCCGGCGCCGGCCTGCACATCGGTCATCCGGAAGGCTACACGGGAACCGATATCATGGCCCGTTACAAACGAGCCAAGGGATTCAATGTCCTCCATCCCATCGGCTGGGACGCCTTCGGACTGCCCGCCGAACAGCATGCGGTTAAAACCGGGACTCATCCCGCGTCCAACACCCAGAACAACATCGTCAATTTCCGACGGCAGATCAAAGCGCTCGGCTTCTCGTACGACTGGG
>CAYVDZ010001287.1:797-1560 GCA_964450575.1 uncultured Opitutus sp. | reverse complement strand
ACCAATGGGCCAAGCCCACCGGCCCCGCCCTGACCTTGAACGCCCGTCCGACCGTGGCCCGGATCGACGGCGCCGGAAACAGCCCGTGGCCGACCGAGCCGGATCCGCTGTCCGTCTCAAACGGATACGCCGTCGAGCGCGACGGACAGCCGGTTTTTCTGTCGAAATTTGGAACCCTTTCGATTCGTGACCGGATCGCGCCGGCGGACCGCCGCACACTCACGCGCTCCTTGACATTTACCGGAACGATCCCGACGGGCCCGACCACCTTCGTGCTGCTCGCCCGCGCCCACCGAATTGCCCCGCAGCCTAACGCGTCAGGCTTCGTGGTCGGTGACCGCGACTACTACCTGGATCTCCCCAACCCGCTACCCGCGGCGCCCGAAATCCGATCCGACGGCGACTTTCAGTTGCTGGTGATTCCCGTGACGAACGCGGCGCTGAGTCAGCCGATCACTTACTCGCTCGCCTGGTAATCCGCCCTATGAAACGCATTCTCCACGGCTGCGCCGCCGCCACGTTTTCACTCCTGCTAGGTTCAGCCGGATTCGGCCAGCAGGCGTCCCGCGCCGAGCGCTTCGCCGCGCCGTCCGACGAGTTGGTGCGCCAGGAAGAGCGCTATTGGTCGCGGATCACACTTCCCACACCGGACGATTTGTTCCTCGAGGTCAGCGGGATTCTGCCCGTGGCCGGGAAACGCCTGCTCGTCACGACCCGACGGGGCCGCGTTTACTGGGTCGATGGTGACTACGACCGCGTGCCG
>CAYVDZ010001287.1:0-787 GCA_964450575.1 uncultured Opitutus sp. | reverse complement strand
CTATTCGGTGTTCGCGTCCGGCCTGCACGAACCCCTCGGGATCATCGCCGCGCCGCAAGGCGGCTATTACGTGGTCCAGCGTCATGAAGTCACCCGCCTCGTCGATACCGACGCCGACGGCCGCGCCGATCGCTACGAGACGATCGCACCACTCCCGATTTCGGGCAACTACCATGAGTATGCGTTCGGCCCGGTGCTCGCGCCCAACGGCAATCTCCGCGTCACCCTCAACGTCGCTTTCGGCGGCGGCACGCAATCTCCGGTGCCCTGGCGAGGCTGGATGATCGAGATCACGCCCGAGGGAAAACTGATCCCCATCGCGGCCGGACTGCGTTCGCCGGCGGGTTTCCTGCTCACGTCGCAAGGCACCTGGCTGTACACGGAAAACCAGGGCGAGTGGTCGGGCTCCGGTCGCATCACGGAAGTTCGGCCCGGTGATTTCATGGGCCATCCCGCGTCGCTGGCGTGGAGCAAGCTCCCCGATTCGCCGGTGACCCTTGCGCTCGATGACATCTCCAGTTTCGAGAAGCCGATGGTTGAGGTCGCGGCCTCGATTCCCAGCCTGCGTCTGCCCACCGTCTGGCTGCCCCACACGATCTTCGGCATCTCCACCTCCGGTATTCAGGAAGACACGACGGGCGGCCGGTTTGGGCCGTTCGCGGGTCAATTCTACGTGGCCGACCAGGGGCAGAGCAAAATCATGCTCGTTTCCCTCGAGCAGGTGAAGGGCGTCTGGCAGGGCGCGGCCTATCCGTTTCGCGAAGGCTTCCAGAGCGGCATTCTGCGC
>CAYVDZ010001286.1:0-1561 GCA_964450575.1 uncultured Opitutus sp. | reverse complement strand
GCGGGAGGTCGTGGGGCTCGAGCCGGCGAATGATCGCACGGGTGTGTTGCAGGACGTGCATTGGAGCGGCGGGGCGTTTGGGTATTTTCCGAGCTATTGTTTGGGAAACATGATCGCGGCGCAGCTCTGGGCGCATGTGCAGACGGTGCGGTCGAAGATCGAGGAGGAGTTTGCCCGCGGCGACTTCACGTGGCTTTTGGCCTGGTTGCGGGAGAACGTGCACGCGCAGGCTCGTCGTTATGGAACGTTGGAACTGGTCCGACGAATCACGGAGGAAGAGCTCTCGCCGAGGCACCTGGTGCGTTATTTGCGTGAACGGTACGGATCGCTGTATCTTTGAGTGAACGTCTTCGCGCTGGTGAGTGAGCAGGTGCGCGCTGGGCTGGCTGGTGTGGAAATACGTCCAGAGAAGAATTGTCGTTGCGGGGAGCGCGCGAGCAGGTGATTCAGCGGGTTCGCCTGTGTGTCCGTGCACGCGTCACGTGGGTGACTCCCTTATGAGTCTGATTGATACGCATACGCATTTGGAATCCTTTGCCCGCCGCGGGGTGCTGGCGGAGACGCTGGCTCGTGCGCGTGAGGCGGGCGTTACGGCGCTGATCACGATTGGTACCTCGCCGGAAGACTGGGCTTCGTATCGCGACCTGACGGCGGAACATGGCGACATGCTGCGTTACACCGTGGGCTTGCATCCCTGTTCGGTGGAGCAGGATTGGGAGCAGGCGGTGGCGTCGCTCAATGATTTTTGGTTGGGAGCGCCGGCGGGAGCACCGCTGCCGGTGGCTTTGGGCGAGTGTGGGCTCGATCGCTTCCATTTGCCGAAGGATGACGCGGTGGCCGCAGAGCGGATCTTCGCGTGGCAGCGGGAAGCGTTCACGGTGCAACTGGATCTGGCGAAGCGGCTAAATTGTCCGGTGGTGGTGCACTCTCGGGGCGCATTTGCCGACTGCGTCGCGCTGATTGATGCCAGTGGGGTCGATTGGCGGCGGGTGGTGTTACACTGTTTCACGGAAGGGGAAGTCGCGATGGCGGAGCTGTTGCGGCGTGGCGGAGTGGGATCCTTCACTGGAATCATCACCTACAAGAACGCTGAGCCCATTCGGGCAGCGGCGAAAGTGCAGGGGTTGAGCCGATTCATGCTCGAGACCGATGCTCCTTATCTGACGCCGATTCCGCATCGGGGGAAGCCGAATGAGCCGGCGTTCCTTCGGCATACGGCGCAGTTTGTGGCGGCGAATGTTTTTGGCGTGAGCGAGGACGAACTGGCGGCGATCAGTTCAGAAAACGCGCGGCGATTTTTCGCACTCGATTAGGCGGAGCCGGTCGTGCGGTCGGAGTTGCCGAAACTCGCGGACGTCGACCCGGTTTACCGCAGAAAACGAAGGCACGGTCAGGGAAAGCGGATGAACGGTTTATGGTTCGCGGCTTTGTTCGGGATGCTCCCGATCATTGGAGCGATCCGGATCGGGGTCGTCGCGTGCTGCTTGCTGATCAGCGCCACGCTTCCGGGCGGTTCGCGGGGTAGCCGGGATCAGGCCTCGTCGAATTTGCGGATAAACAG
>CAYVDZ010001285.1:0-1565 GCA_964450575.1 uncultured Opitutus sp. | reverse complement strand
CCCAGCCGGCGAGGCCCATGCCGATATTGGCCGCCAGCAAAGCGACGTGGCGGCCTTGCAGCGCCGTGTGGGCGACCCGCGTTTGCAGGAAAACCAAAAACAACATCGCAATGACCAGCCAGCGAATCGCTCCGGCCAAAACATGCGCTTGCGGAAACAAGGCGCCGAGCGCGATGGCGGAGAGGATGGCGGCGGTGCGGGAGAATCCGGTCACAGGGAGACGCTGACCGAAACCGCCAAGCGGTTTCGACGCAATGGCGTTGAGGCTGACCCGCGCGTTTCCTGGCCGGCTCAGGTAGCCGCGTCGACACGTTCCCGCCCGCGGGGACTGGAACCAAGACGGCGCGCCCCGCGCTTCACGGGAAGGATTCGCGGTTTACTCGTTTGCCGATGTACGCGAAGCCGTGGGTACGCCTACCCTCTCGGGGCGCATTCGCGGCGGAGGGATCGGATCTGCAGCAAACGCACTGATATGCAGTGGCTCGCCCAAGGGAAACCCGGCGCTGCTCGTCGTCATGGCGCGATCATCGATTGGCGAAAGGCGCCCGTGCGGAGCGCGCCGTGTCCAATCTGTCGCATAGCGTTCCTGCATCGCATCCGGTTTTGAGTCCAGCGCCAGCAGGCCCAACGTAAGCCCCAACTGCAAATCACGCCCGGTATTTTGGGCCCAGGCGCGGCGCCACGCAAATGCCGGGGCCCGGTTGGAGGCTCGGACAAAAAAGCGGCCGAAAAGACTATAACTCAGTCGCTTGGTCTCCGGCGAATCCCGCCGGAGATCGAGCAAGTCGTAATGGGTTCCGTTGACGAAGGCGGAAATCCACGCGTGCTCCTTCCAATAAGACGCTTCGAGGCGCCACGGAATACCCAAGGCGGACAGAAGATGAGCGGCGAAAATCGCTCGTCCGTCGCAATCATCGCGAAGATATAACCACCCCGCCTGGCGGCGACGCGTGAGCATTTCGTCGAACGTCGCGTGAAATTCCACCGCTCCATATACGCGCTCATCATGATCGTAATCGACGAGCAGGTGAGAGACATCATTGACCATCACGATCTGTTCCAGCGGGTTCTGCGTAACCGCGCGAATGGCGGCGGCGACGGGCAAAATTGCCGGATGATCCGCGCGGACGGATTCCGGCAACGTGGCGCGAAAATGTTGGCGCGTGTGGCGGGCGCCAAACAGCGGGATGCTCGCTTCCAGAATGACGGGCAGGAGTAACGCGACAACCATTACATACGTCCCGAGTACCCGCACCCGCGACGTTGTCCGGGGGATATTCGCTTGTTCCCGGAGAGTGCGCCGCGGCGTGTTTTCCACGCCTTTTTCTTCGGAACGTCAGGGGAAGCGCGCGAGTTTTTTTTCAAAAACTTGGGAACCAAAATGGGAATGCGTTGTGCATGGCCGCATTCGAGAAATTTTAATTACAAGCCCTCGGGAGATTCCCGATGCCTGGCACGCAATCATCGCACCCGGGTGTACGTTGGGGCGGTGAAATTCCAGCTACTGCAGCGTGGCTCCCGTCCACGCTCGCGACCGCGCAGCCAGCACCATCGTTGCGCAAAAA
>CAYVDZ010001284.1:0-1569 GCA_964450575.1 uncultured Opitutus sp. | reverse complement strand
TCATGAGATTTAGATTTTTCCGGGGTAGGGCCCGACCTTGGTCGTGGCCTGAACGACGAGGCGTAAAAGAATCGGCCACGAGCGAGCTCGGGCCCTACGACCGATGCCGCACTCATCAGTGGTTACGTTTGCTGCGGTGAGTTGAAGTTAAAGAATGACACCGGAGTGCGTTGTGTCTCCGATCTTCACGCGAGCCGCACGGGCGCCCCGCGTTCCGCTGAAGCATACAGGCCACGAATCAAGGAGACCGCCTTGCGCGCCTCATGACCATCGATCGCCACGGGTCGATTCTCCCGGACCGCATCAATCAGGTCCTGAATCTGCCGCCGGTGACCCTCGAAACTGATCGCATTCGGCGCGCTCGCTCCCGACCCCAGGGCCCCGGTGTCCTTCGCCGCCCGGATCTGCGCGTCACCTTCCATCTCGTGATCGAAATCCCAGTGCGAAACGAAATCACCGTCGAGCATCACGGACCCGCGCTCACCACAAATTTCAATCCGACGCGCCCAGCCCGGCTTGATCGCGGTCGTCGCCTCGATGCTGCCCATGGCCCCACTCGGGAAACGCAGCGTCGCCGCCGCGGTATCCTCCGCTTCGATATGTCCGTACACCCTCCGCGTGGTCCAGCAGAAGACCTCCGACGGCAGTCCGGCAAACCATTGCAGGAGATCGATCGCGTGGATCGCCTGGTTGATCAACGCACCCCCACCATCGAGCTTCAGCGTCCCCTTCCACCCGGTGTAATACTCCGCGCTGCGATGCCACTTCACATAGGCGCTCGCCAGCACCGGCCGCCCGAAACGCCCGGCTTCGATCGCTGATTTGATCAAGCGCGCGCCTTCGCCGAACCGCGCCTGAAAGATGGGCGTTACCCTGACGCCTGCCGCGTCTGCCGCGCGCAGGAGTTCATCCGCCCGCTCCGTGGTGATCTCAATCGGCTTCTCCACGACCAAATGTTTCCCTGCCCGGATCGCCGCGAGCGCGGGCTCGAGGTGCGCACCGCTCGGCGTCGTGATACAGACCACCTGCACATCCGGACGCGCCACCAATTCCTCTACGCTGGTCGTCGCAAACGGCACGCCATGCTTCGCCGCGAAGGCCCGCGCATTCTCGGCATTTCGGGTCGCGATCCCGACCAGCTTTCCGCCCACGGTGTGCGCAATCGCCTGCGCGTGGAAATCTGCAATCATCCCCACCCCAATAATACCGAAACCAAGCGGAGCGTGAGCAGCGGGAGAAACAGTCATGCGATAAGACTAAAGAACGCAGTTATACCAGCGGCTGGAGAAATTTCGGCTTCGGTTCGGCGTCGGCGGTAGGGCCCGAGCTCGCTCGTGGCCGATTCGTTTTGGCCCGACTTTTCAGGCCACGACCAAGGTCGGGCCCTACTCCGGAAAAGCCTAAATCTACCCCGGAAAAGTCTAAATCTCCTGAATGTTTATGAGTGCTCATCAGTGGTTAACTCTGCTGGAGAATTCAGGATGGGGCTAAAAGAGATCTACCGCGATTCACCCCGAGCTCGCTCGTGGCCGATTCGGTTTGGCCCGACTTTTCAGGCCACGACCAAGG
>CAYVDZ010001283.1:0-1569 GCA_964450575.1 uncultured Opitutus sp. | reverse complement strand
ACACACAACCCCACTGCGCCCCAGCCGACGAAAAGGGCGGATGAATAGAGATTGGTGACCGGCGGGCGGGCCTCGAGCCACATCCGGGTGACGATCCCGAGGGTGGTGACAGCGAACGCGATTACGACGATGCGAAACGCAATGTTACCCAGCAGCTCCGGCCACTTCAGCCAGGCAAAGACGCCGACGAGAAAGGTGATCACGTAGAGGACTGCGCTCGAGTAGAACGGTTGCGACGAGTTGAAACGGGTCTCAACGATGGCGCGGGTGTGCACTCCGGGGAAGGCCGCATCGATGTGTTCCTGGTGGGAGGCCACCGCGCCGTTGAACGCCTCGGGCTGGCGATCCCGCCAGGCCCGGCCGAGCGTGGCGAAGTCGCGGGCGGCTGGATCGATGCTTCCATTTTCCAGCGTCTCGCTCCAGGCGGCGCCGACGGTCTTCCAATTGCTCTGGTCAGGGGCGTTTGGCGCGGGCGGGATCGGGTGGAGAAAGGCGAATCGTTCCATCGTCGCGAAGGCCGTTCCCATTTCGAGGATCAGTTTTCCGGCCGGCGAGGCGTGTGGTGACGCCTGCCCGGCGGTCAAAGGCGCCTGTAGGGCCGCCGGCAGGACACGCTCGAGTTGTTCGAGCTGCGCAAAAAAATCGTCCGTCCCCGGTGGCACCATGCTGGTTTGCAGGTGCTGATAAAGCAGCACCGCATTGCGGAGTTGCACGATGGCGCGTTGAAAGGTCGAACGCAGGGCGTGCTCGACCCCGTCGGCGAGCCTCGCCTGGCGGTCGAGTTCGGGGAGGCTGCGGAGCATTTGCTGCAGGGAGAAGCGTTTCCCGCCGGCCCCTTGCTCCGTCGTGAGATTGAGCAGGGCGAGGACATCCGGATGCACGATCTCGAACGTCTGATAGCCGTCGGCTTGCGCGGGACGGTGCAGGACATCGAGCAGCCATTCGGCGGGAGCGAGGGAGCGGCCGTCCGCTGAGGTCACCCGTTGCCGCCCCTGGATCGTGAGCAGCGAGGTGCGGGCGACGGTATCCAGAGGCTTGATGCGCCCATTGACCAGCGTTGGCAGCTGACTGAAGGCCGCGATGTCATAGGCTTCGGAGTTGCGCGGGGCGCGCAACGTGGCGACGAGACCCGCGATTACGACGAACGCGGCGAGCGAGGGAAGCAGCTTTTTCATACGGTGGCGGCGGCGACGGGAGTGGATGGATTTCCGCGGGTGCCGGTGGTCGTCGGAGCGGAGGAGGCTTTGGCGGCCGTCACCGCACGGCGGCGTCCCACAAAGGAAAACAGATGCAGACAGAACTGAAGAGTGAGGCCCACGGACATCAGCACGGTGGCGACGTAGGGGAACAGCCAGGACGGGTTATGGACGACCTGGAGGATCGTGGTGCGGTCGTTATTTTCGAATCCGGATTGATAAAAGGTGAACCCCGAATGGCGCAGCGGGTTGTTCATATAGACGAGCACCTCGCGGTCTTCCGTGCCGTCGGTGGTTTGCAGCCGGAGGCGACTGGAAAAGTTCTTGGGAATCTGGGTCCCGGCGTAACGGTCGTGACTGAACTTGAGCAGCG
>CAYVDZ010001282.1:0-1572 GCA_964450575.1 uncultured Opitutus sp. | reverse complement strand
GAGCGATCCGGGCACCCTGCCATGGGTGTCGCAAAACGTGTTCGCGATTTTCCAGCTTACCTTCGCCATCATCACGCCGGCGTTGATCCTCGGCGCCATTGCTGAGCGCATGAAGTTCTCGGCGGTGATCGTGTTCGTCGTCCTCTGGATGTTTGCGGTTTATTTCCCCCTCGCGCACATGGTGTGGGGTGGCGGTTTCATGAGTGGCGCCGCGGGTACGATTAAAGCGATCGACTTCGCGGGCGGCACCGTGGTTCACATGAGCTCGGGCTGGTCGGCCCTGGTGCTCTGTTTGATTCTGGGGCCCCGGCTCGGTTTTCGCAAAACCCCGATGCCTCCGCACAGCCTCGTTCTCTGTATGGTCGGCACCGGCATGCTATGGGTGGGTTGGTACGGCTTTAACGCGGGGAGCGCCGGCGCGGCCGATGGCATCGCCTCCAACGCGTTCACCACGACGACGCTCGCCGCCGCCGCCGCTTCGTTCGGCTGGGGCGCCCTCGAGTTAATCACCAAGCGCCACGCCTCGGTCCTCGGCTTCTGCTCGGGCGCCGTCGCGGGTCTGGTCGTCATCACGCCCGCTGCCGGGTATGTGACGCCGAGCAGCGCGGTCTACATGGGATTCATTGGTGCTTTCGTGACGTTCCTGTTCTGCGTCAAACTCAAGTCGGTGCTGCGCTTCGACGACGCTCTCGACACGTTTGGCATCCACGCGGTCGGCGGTACCTTGGGCGCCATCCTCACCGGCGTGTTTGCCACGCCCACCGTCAATCCCGCCATCGCCAGCTTGATGGACGGATTGCTCCTCGAGCAGTTGAAGGCGGTGGCCTTCACCATTGTGCTTTCGGTGGTGGCCACGTCGGTGATCGCGTTCATCGTCAAGTCGATCATCGGCCTGCGCCCCTCAGTCGAAGCCGAGCAGGAGGGCCTGGATCTCGCCGAGCACGGCGAGGAAGGCTACATTTACGAGGCGAAATCCTAAACTCCGCGAGCATCCAACTTCAATCTATCCGCAGCCATGAAACTTATTATCGCCATCATCAAGCCGTTTAAACTCGAGGAAGTTAAAGCTGCCCTCTCCGAGGTCGGAGTCGAGGGCATGACGGTCACCGAGGTGAAAGGCTTCGGGCGTCAAAAGGGACACACGGAAATATATCGTGGAAGTGAATACACCGTTGATTTCCTCCCCAAGGTTAAACTGGAGATCGCCGTGACCGACGAGACCGTCGGCAAGGCGGTTGACGCGATCGTGAAGTCCGCCAAGACCGGCAAGATCGGTGACGGCAAAATCTTCGTCATGCCGCTTGACCAGGTCGTGCGCATTCGCACGGACGAACGCGGAGAGACCGCGATCTAGTCCAGCCAGTCTCAGTCTGGGCAGAGGAAAGGGCCGCGGCATTTTTCCGCGGCCCTTTTTTGTGCGCGGTTCCTTGGGACCGCGGCCGCCCCCGGCCGCAGCGAATCGGAACGGGGCTAGATTATCCGGAGACGCCACCGAGGGCCCCGGGAGGGAGAGGAGGCATAGGCGTTAACCTAATCCATTTACTCACCCGATTGTCATCGCGAGCCCGAGGA
>CAYVDZ010001281.1:0-1574 GCA_964450575.1 uncultured Opitutus sp. | reverse complement strand
CTTCCTCGCCGCCCATCAATCCGGCACCCTCTGGCTCATGGAGAAAAACGGCCAGAACGACGTTAAAACCTTGTTCGCCGATTTCACGTCCGAACTTTATTCGCGCACCGGTCCGAACGGGTTGCTCGGAGTCGCGTTTCATCCCGCGTTCGCTCAAAACCGGAAATATTATCTCAAACACCAAGTCTTTGAAAACGACACGATCGCGTCGGTGCTCGTGGAAAAAATCGCTCGGGAAGATCTGCGGGGCGATTCCGGGGCGCCTTCCCGTCGACTGCTGACGATTCCGTGTGTCACCCAGAATCACACCGGCGGCTGCATCGAATTCGGCCCCGATGGTTTTCTGTATCTCGGGATGGGCGACACCGGTCCTCAAGAAGACCCTAACGGCCATGGCCAGAACGTGCAGCTGTTGCTCGGGAAAATCCTGCGGCTGGATGTCGACCGGCGGGACGATGCCCTGCCCTACGCGATTCCCTCCGACAATCCGTTTCGCAACCGTGCGGGGGTGCGGCCCGAAATCTGGGCGCTGGGCTTCCGCGAGCCGTGGCGCTTCAGCTTTGACCCGCAGAACGGCGATCTCTGGGGCGGCGATGTGGGCCAGTACCGCGTCGAAGAAGTCGCGGTCGTCCGTCGCGGCGAGAACCACGGTTGGAACGTCTACGAAGGCTTCGAGCCATTTTCAAATCAACGCCGAGCTGCCGGGCAGGATTATGTGGCGCCCGTTCTCGCCTACAAACGCCACTACGGAAACTCGGTCACGGGCGGGTACGTTTATCGCGGCGACGCGCACTCCCCGTTTTACGGCGTGTATGTCTTTGGCGACTACACCTCGAAACGCATCTTCGGCCTGACCCAGCGGGACGGGCAGCTCGAAACCGTTCGACAGATCGGTACCTCGCCCGAGAGCATTGCTTCATTCGGTCGGGACCGCCGCGGGAATCTTTATCTCGTCGGGTATGAAGGCATGATTTACCAGCTCGATTTCACCGGGGCTGATTTTGCGGCCGCGGTGGACGAAGCGGCGAACGCTCGCGCGAAAATCACTGACTCGAAAAACTAACATGAACTCCCCGCTCTCTTCCTCGCTCCGATGGGCGCTCACCTCGGGCGTCGCGTTGATTGGATTCGCCGGTGCGGCCGCGGCGCCGAAATCCGGCACTTGGGAGCGCCACGCATTCGCCCTCCCTGAATCGATCTGGAGCGTCGCGGCCTTGGACGCCAACGGTGACGGCAAACCGGATCTGATCGCGATGGGCGTCACCAAAGTTTTCGCCCTGCTCAGTCCCCAGTGGACGCCCCACGTCGTGTTCGATGCCAAGGACGGGAAAATGCTCTACTGTGTGGCGCTCGATGCGGATCACGACGGTGACACCGACCTCGTGGTCGGTAGGTATCAAATTCCCTGGATTGAATTTCGCAACGCCCAGGCGGCCGGCAAGACCGCCACTCCGCCGCAAGGCCCGGACTTCAGTGTCGCCTGGCTCGAGAATACTGGAAAAACGGATACGCCGTGGCCGCTGCACGTCATCGACCGCGAGCTGAACGGCATCCACGGGCTCGCGATTGGCGAC
>CAYVDZ010001280.1:0-1574 GCA_964450575.1 uncultured Opitutus sp. | reverse complement strand
ATACTAAGACGACTTTCGTTCCCGAACGAATTGATTTTTCGAAGGACGAAGCTCCTGAGGAGCTTCGTCCTTTTTGTTTTTCCCTTTCGACGCCGGGACTCATTTCCCGGGAGCGGTCCCATGCTGGCGGCAACGATTCGGTTCGGCCCACGGTTTCGCGACTGCTGAAATCAGGTCACTGAATTAAATGTCTTTTAAAGCTCTCAATCTCTCCGAGTCGGTCCTCCGTGGCGTTCAAGCCGCAGGTTATACCGATCCGACTCCCATTCAACTTCGGGCCATCCCCGTTATTCTCGGCGGCGGCGATCTCATCGGTTCCGCCCAGACGGGCACCGGCAAAACGGCCGCATTTGCGCTGCCCATCCTGACGCGGCTGGGATCCCATCGCAAAGGGGGCAACGCCCGGGTCCTGGTCCTCGAGCCCACCCGCGAACTCGCGGCCCAAGTCGAGACGTCCTTTCGCGATTTCGCCCGCTTTACTGATATGCGCGCCGTCGCGATTTTCGGCGGTGTCGGCTATGGCGTCCAGCGCCAGGAACTCAAGCGGGGCGTCGACATCATTGTCGCGACGCCGGGTCGCTTGATGGACTATTTGAAGGAGGGAACGATCACCTTGCGTGACATCTCCATTCTCGTGCTCGACGAAGTCGATCGCATGCTCGACCTGGGCTTTCTGCCCGTCGTGAAGGACATCATTAGCCGCTGCCCCAAGGTGCGGCAGACTCTGTTTTTCTCCGCCACGGTTCCGCCTGAAATTGCCGCGGTTGCTTCGTTTGCTTTGAAGGACCCGACCCGCGTCGAAGTCGGGGTCAACCGTTCCGTCAACACGTCCGTCAATCACGCCGTCTATCCAGTCTCGTTCGAACAGAAGTTCGATTTGCTGATTGCCCTCCTGGCGAAGGACAATTTCGACTGCGTGCTCATCTTTTCCCGCACGAAGCACGGGGCGGATAAGATCGCCCGGCGCCTCAAGGCCGCGAACCACTCCGTCGCCGTCCTGCACGCGAACCGTTCACAAAACCAACGCATTGAAGCCCTCGCCGGATTCAAGAGCGGCAAGTACGAGGTGATGGTCGCCACGGACATTGCCGCACGCGGCATCGATGTCGCGGGCGTGACGCATGTCATCAATTACGATGTGCCGGAGAATCCCGAAGACTACGTGCATCGCATTGGCCGCACCGGACGCGCCCAAGCGGTCGGTGACGCGTTTACGTTGGTAACGCCGGAGAACGCGAGCGACGTTCGCGATATTGAGCGCTTCATTGGCCACAAAATCCCCGAGCTGAAACTCGAAGGGTTTGACTATAAGCCGCTCACGGCCCGTCCGGCGCAGATTGCTCAGCAACGTCCGCAAGGGAGCTTGCCCGGTACGATCCGGCACGGTGGCGGATTTCGCCGTTTCGGCAGCCGCCGGTAATAATTCGGGTGGCGGCAGCGTGAGCGGCCGCCACGATTGATGGCTCGATATGACCATCGCCACCCGCAAGCCCGCGGTTTCCCTCGTCGAAAAGCACCTCGCGGCGCTTAGCGCCTGTGTGCGCTGTCCGCGGATGCTCAAGCCGGTGGTCTGC
>CAYVDZ010001279.1:0-1577 GCA_964450575.1 uncultured Opitutus sp. | reverse complement strand
GTCCCTCCGGCGTCGCCGCCAATCTCTGGAGCGTCGCCTCCGGTAACAATCAGTGAAATTCCCCGCCGCCCGCGCCGCTTCGCTTTTGCTCCTCGCCTGCGGCACCGCCTCCGCTCCGCTCCTCGCGCAGGCTCCGCTCACGCGCGTCGCGGCGACCTCGCTGCGGATGCCCGCGGAGGGCAGCACCGCCGCCTACCACAGGTGCGCACGGAATTCTGGGCCGTGGGCCTGCGCAATCCATGGCGCATGAGCTTCGATTCCGCCGACGGCAAACTCTGGTGCGCCGATGTCGGGCTCGTCACGCGCGAGGAGATCAATCACATCACGCGTGGCGCGAACTACGGGTGGGAATATCGCGAGGGTCTCGTCGCCGGCCCGCGTCCCGGCCCCGCGCCCGCCGGTGCCCAGTTCACCGATCCGATCTGGGACTATCCAACATCGCAGGGCTTCTCGATCACGGGAGGATTCGTCTATCGCGGTACGAAATTCCCCGATCTCGTGGGCCACTATCTTTTCTCCGACTACGTGACCGGCCGCCTCTGGGCGCTCGTCGACAACGGCGCGCGCCCGCTCCCCGCGACGCAGGTCCGCCAGCTCACGAGCGAGATCGGTATCACCGGTTTCGCGCTCGATCCGCGCACGGGCGACGTGCTGCTCGCCGACTACGACAGCAACATGATCCGCCGGCTCGCCTCCAATCCCAACGTCAACGGCACACCACTCCCGGCCACGCTCGCCGGACACCGGCGCGTTCACCAACGTCGCGACTCTCACGGTCGCGCCCGGCGTCGTCGCCTACGCGCCCAACGTCTCCTTCTGGTCCGATTACGCGAAAAAATCCCGTTGGTTCGCGCTGCCCGACACCACCTCAACTTTCGGTTTCTCCAGCGACGGACCGTGGTCGCTGCCCGCTGGCGCTGTCTGGATAAAACACTTCGACCTCGAACTCCGCCGCGGCGATCCCGCGAGCGCGCGCCGGGTCGAGACGCGCCTCCTCGTGAAAACCGCCGACGGTCTCTACGGCGCGAGCTACCAATGGAACGTCGCGCAGACCAACGCCACGCTCGTCGCCGGTGAGGGCACGACGCAGCTATTCACGATCACGGAAACCAACGGCACGACGCGCACGCAGACGTGGACTTTCCCGAGCCGCGACAACTGTCTCGTCTGCCACACCGAAAAAGGCGGCGGCGCGCTCACGTTCAACACTCGCCAAATGAACCGCGCGTTTGCCGCCGGCACCGCCAACCAAATTGCCGAGTTCGCGCGCGCCGGATATTTTTCCACGACCGTGCCCGTTCCACCCTCCACGGCCGCGCTGATCGATCCTGCGGACATGACGAAAGATCTCACGCCACGCGTCCGCTCCTACCTCGATGCCAATTGCGCCCAGTGCCACCAGCCCGGCGGCACCGCGTTCGGCGCATGGGACGCGCGCTCCACCACGCCGCTCTCGCTCACCGGCATCATTAACGGCCCGCTCATCGCCAGCGCCGCGCTCCCCGGCGACAAGGTAATCGTACCCGGTAGCGAGCTGAATTCCCCGCCCTTGCCGAAGGCAGCAAGGACAGTGTGAT
>CAYVDZ010001278.1:0-1579 GCA_964450575.1 uncultured Opitutus sp. | reverse complement strand
CGGCCAGCTCCAGAATCACGCCGTCGGGATCGAGAAAGTACACCAGTGTCTTGTCACCCGAGTCGTGTTTGACAACTCCGCCCGGCACGCGAACCGGCTCACTGAAGAGTGTCACCCCGGCCGCCCGCAGCCGCCCAATCATTTCATCCATATCGTCAACCCGCAGTGCCAGATGGCGGATTCCAACGGTGTTCGGCCGGGAGTTTTCCGCCAGCTCCACCCCGGCCGGCCGATCGTAACAGAGTAATTCGAGCCGAGGCTCGCCTCCGGGAGAAACCACAAAGGCCACGCGCCCTTTCACCCCGCGCAGGCCCACGATGGTGTCGATCCATTCACCTTCCATCACCACGTCCCGCGTCTTGATGAATCCAAGCACTTCCGTATAAAAGCGCACCGAGCGCTCGAGGTCCGTTACAACCAGATTGATGTGATCGATACCGCGAATCATCGAGCGCGATTCGGACGTGCGCCGGCACGACAGGCGAGCCGGGATTTTCACCTTTGGCCCGGATCGAGAAATTCAAGTTTCGACTCTCCTCCAGACCCGCTGTCAGCTCGCCTCCATGTCATCGCTCGCCGCCGACTATTACTCCCAAGCGAATCGAATGCTGGCCACGGCTTGGGAAAAAAACGCCCCCGTCATCGAGAATCTGGCGCCCATTCTCGGCGTGTGCGTCGCCCAAGGCGGCGTGATCCACACGTTTGGCAGTGGTCATAGCGAGATCATCGCCCGCGAGATCGTCGGCCGCGCCGGCGGCCTCGTCTGCATCACCGGCATCCCCGACCCCACCGCCGGCTTTATCGAAAACCTGGTCGGCTACGGCACCAAACTCGTGGAACGTTACGACCGACAATACCAGCTGCTGCCCGGCGAGGTGGTCATCGTGATCTCCAACTCCGGCAAAAACGCCTCGCCCATCGAGGTCGCCCTGCATGCCAAAAAGAAGGGCTGCATCGTCGTCGCCCTGACCTCCGTCGCCATGTCATCCACCGCCGCGACCGTGCACCCCGGTGGTCGCAAACTTCATGAAATCTGCGATCATGTGCTCGATAACGGCGGTTTGCCGGGCGACACCCTTCTTCAATTGACCGACGAGATTTCCACCGGTCCGACGAGCACTTTCATCGGGTGCTCTATCCTCAATTGGCTCATGCTCGGAACCATGGAATGGCTGAAAGCCAATGGCCACGAACTCCCCGTTCTCCGCAGCCAGAACATCCCCGGCGCCATCGAACACAATCGTGCGGTGGGCGCGAAATATCGCCACCGGCTCAGCAAGCAGCTGGCCTAGCCTCTCAACCCGGCGCACGCCCAACCGGTGCTGCCCGTAACTTATGCCTGGATACAAAATCGGGGTTGATGGCGGCGGCTCGAAAACCGAATGCATCCTGATCGATGCGGCCGGGAACATCCGCGCCCGCCATCTCGCGCCCGGCTGCAATCCCAACGTCGTGGGTCCGGAGCAAGCCCGTCACATCATCGCGGACGCACTGGCCAGTCTGCTGCAAATCGCCTTCGGGGACGATCGCGAAACGATCACCGCCACGCACCTCTACATGGCCGGCAACCGCACCTTCT
>CAYVDZ010001277.1:0-1582 GCA_964450575.1 uncultured Opitutus sp. | reverse complement strand
CAGCGACCCTGAACCGTTTGCCCCGCCCCCTTACGGCGACAACCGCTCGACCGCCCAACCGTCCTTGGTTTTCCGATACCGCAACCGGTCATGCAAGCGGCTCCGGCGTCCTTGCCAGAACTCGACCGTCACCGGCGCGAGCCGCCATCCGCCCCAATGCGGCGGCAGCGGCACGTCCACTCCGGCGTACTTTTTCTCCACCGCTTTGTAGCCGTCCTCCAGTACGCTCCGGTCCAAAATAACCACACTCTGCTGCGAAACCCACGCCGCCAGCTGACTCGCCCGTGGACGGGAATGGAAATACGCCTCGCTCTCCTCTCGCGCCACTTTCGTCACCGGCCCCTCCACAATTACCTGTCGTTCGAGCGTGATCCAGGGAAACACCAGCGCCGCGTGCGGGCTGGCCTCCAGCTCGCGGCCTTTGCGGCTTTCATAGTTGGAGAAAAATACAAACCCGCGGCCATCCACGCCTTTCAACAGCAAGGTGCGGGCCGACGGCTTTCCTTCGCGACTCACCGAACTCAACACCATCGCGTTGGGCTCGGGAATCCTGGCACCTTCCGCTTCCTGAAACCATTTCTCGAACTGACGAAACGGATCCTTGGCGAGGTCTTTTTCCCCCAAGCCAGCAAGTGAGTAATCCCGGCGAAGATCAGCGAGTGACACGGATGAGACCCTGAAGGGGAGGGGACCCAGTGTCAAAAATCATCTCGTGAGCGCGCCAATCCAATTCGCCGCCGCTGGAAATGCCCCGAGCAACGCGTCCCGCTCTCCCAGTTCAAATAAGGCCTCGTCCCACGCCGGCGCCATCGTGCACCCCAGCAGCGCATAACCGACCGATCCCGTCGGGTCCGAGGCGTGCGCCCACCGCGCTCCCTGCCAAACGCCACCGGGAACCACGCACTGCGGCGTTTCTCCCCGCAAGATGTCACCTCCAAGCCGCGTCACCCGAACATCACCCTTCACCGGATCAAGCTGCACGTGTTCCACGCCATCACCCGCATGAAAATGCCACACCTCCGTCGAACCCAACCGATGCAGCGCCGAAAACGCGTCCGGCGTGACCAAAAACAAAATCGCCGACCCCGCCTCACTGCACCACGTCTGTCGATAATACCCGCCTTCGTGCGGCAAGGGCTCCAGCCGCAGCGAAACGATAATCTGTTGCGCTGCATCGGATCGAGCCATGCCCCCATCCGAGCGGGGGGCCTTCCCGCGGGCAAGCGTTGATCGTCACGCTGCGCTCGCTCCCGCATCGATCGCCCGGCAAGGCCGCCCGTCCGAACCACAGACAGACTTTGACCACGCGGCGGAATTCAGTTTGCTGCCGGTCTCATGCTCGCGACCGACACTGCCATTGAAGCCGAGGCGGAACGCCTCCTGCGCTCGCTCATGCACGTGGACTGCGACCCACGCGGCAAACGATGGAACTACGAGACGTGCCGCGAAATCGCGCCCCTCACGCTCGAGATCAACCGCCTCAAGGCCGAGCGCAACGCCGTCATCCTCGCGCACTCCTACGTGGAACCGGAAATTATCTACGGCGTGGCCGATTTCCGCGGCGATTCGTATTTCCTCAGCC
>CAYVDZ010001276.1:0-1583 GCA_964450575.1 uncultured Opitutus sp. | reverse complement strand
GCGCCGCGCCCACGCCGGGAATGCCGGAGGATGTGCGCAAGCTCATCGAAGTGGATATTTTTGCGATCGAGATCGGCTACGGGTTGCTTGGCCTCGCTGACGCGCGTTCCGGAGGAGAACTGCTCGGTCGCGTCACGGGCGTGCGCAAAGGTTTGGCGCGGGAAAAGGGCATTGTCGTTCCGCCGGTTTCGGTCCGCGACAATCTCGAACTCGAGCCCAACGATTATCGCTTCCTCCTCCGGGGCCGGCAGGTCGCACGCGGACAGTTGATGCCCGGACGCTGGCTCGCGATGAACGTATCCGGAAGCAAGGTACGCCTGAAGGGTGTCCCCACCCGGGAGCCGGTCTTCAATCTCGATGCGACCTGGATCGACGAAGCGGAAAAGACGACCGCCGAACTGAATGGCTTCACCGTGGTGGATCCCGCCTCCGTGTTGATCACGCACCTTTCCGAGACCCTCAAGGTCAGTGCGCACCATCTGCTCGGCCGCCAGGAGGTTCAGTCGATCGTCGATCACCTGAAGCAGTCGCAGCCGGCCTTGATCGCCGAACTGCTGCCGGACCTGGTGACGCTGGGAATCATCCAGCGCGTGTTGCAGAATCTGCTGCGGGAGAATGTTCCGATTCTCAACCAGCCGCTCATCCTCGAGGGCATCGCCGACTTTGCTTCGCTTTCCAAGAACCCCGATGATCTCAGCGAACTGGTCCGGCGGCGTCTGGGGCTGTATTTTGTTCCTGAATACGAGTGCCGGCCCGGCGTGGTTCGCGCCGTGACCCTTGATCCGCGGCTGGAGCAGTGGCTTTCGTCCAAGGTGCACCGCTCTCCGACCGATGTGGGTCTAAGTCTGGATCCGACCACCGGTCGTCATGTCCTGGATCAGATCACGCGGCTCACCGCCGAGATGGTCCAACAGGGACAGCCCGCGGTGATTGTCGTCTCCTCGGAGATTCGTCTGCCGCTGAAACGCTTCTTCGAGTCCTCATTCCCACGGGTTGCCGTGCTGGCTTATCAGGAGTTGCCGGCCGCCACTGAAATCGAGAACGCGGGGATTATCACCTCCCCCGCCAATCTCGCCCGCGTGGACGTTCCGCTGAAAGCCGCCGCCTGACGCCGTTTGCCCCCGCTGCTCATTCATCGCTCGACCCATTTCAGCCATGTCATCCGGCCAACATTTTGCCCCTGGCACCTATAAGTTCACGGTGAAGACCGCCGCGGAGGCGGTTGGGCTCATCCGCGAGCGTTTGGGCCCGCAGGCGCGAGTCTTGTCCGTGCGCGCGGTCGAGAATACCGGACTGAAGAAATTCTTTGGTTCGCCGCGTCTGGAAGTCATCGCGCAAGTGGATGCGCTTCCGGTTGCCGGACGATCGATCGCTTCGGTCGGGCTCGCAGCGGTCTCGGCGGAGCCGGCAGTTCCAGAGTCGGACGCTCCTCGCGATGCGATTTTTCCGCCCGAGTCGCGGGGGCGGCTAACGCCTTTGCCATCGGCCCTCGGATTGAGTGGTTTGTTGCGACGCTCCGGCATCACGGAGACCGCATTGAGTCGGCTGCAAACGGGGCCGAATTGGAATGAGCTGAATAGTCT
>CAYVDZ010001275.1:0-1586 GCA_964450575.1 uncultured Opitutus sp. | reverse complement strand
GAAGCTGACGCGCCTGAATGGGGCATCGTTCACTCCACTGGGTCTCATCAATCTGGATCCCACGGCGATCCAGGTGCGCGCCGATTCCCCGTACGCGACCCTCGGCGATTTGCTGGCGGCGATCCGCACCCAGCCCGGGAAACTCAAAGCTTCCGGCACGGCCCAGGGCGGAATCTGGCATGTATCCCTTTACGGACTACTCCGGGAACAAAACATCCCGCCCAGCGCGGTCGTCTGGGTTCCCAGTGTCAGTAACGCGGCCGGCCTGCTCGATCTCGTCGCGGGCGGCGTGGACCTGGTGCCCGGTTCTCATCCCGAGGGTCGTTCGTTGATTGATGCTGGGCGGGTGAAGAGCCTGGCGATTCTCGATGATAAACCCTCGCAGCTCTACCCGGCCGTGCCCACGGGCGCGCGGGCCATCGGCACGTCGTGGGCCATGGGCGCCTGGCGCGGCATCGGCGCTCCGCGGAATCTGCCGACGGCGATCGAGGCCCGTCTACAAACCGCCGTCAAGCGGGCGTACGAAAGCAAGGAATTCGAGGACTTCATGACTCAGCGTGGCTTCGGTCGGCGCTGGGCGGGGCCGGAGGAATTCGCCAAATTCATGGCCAAAGAGGACGAACAAATGGGCGTCCTCATGAAGGCCGTCGGGCTCGCGAAATGAGGCCGGAGTCAGCGAGCGACGGCGGGACAATGCCGGCCGGGTCAGAGAACGGCGACCGGCTTTCTCCGTATGCGAATTAGTGATACGCTAACGGGCTGGCTGCTGCTCCTCTTCGGCGGCGCCGTCGCCGCCTATGCGTGGACCTTCCCGCCGGCGCCGGGCCAGAGCATCGGACCGGGCGGGTTCCCCCTGCTGATCGGCGGCGGACTTACCATCGCCGGAGCGCTGCTGGTCCGAGCCGGTTTGAAACCGCACGACGCCACGCCCTTTGCCGAGGTCGAAGGACTGCGTCAGCCGCGGCTGGCGCTCAGGGGCGCGCTCGTGATCGGCGCCCTCCTGTTTTACGCCCTGGTGGTGGAGACGGCTGGTTTTTTTATCACCGCGTTTTTATTTCTCGGCGGCCTGTTCCTGGCTTTCGGCGTAAGGCTGCGATGGATACCGCTCCTCGCTGCCAGCGTGACCCTCGGGCTCCACGTCGCCTTCTACTCCCTGTTACGCGTGCCCCTGCCCTGGGGCTGGCTGGAGGCCTTTGCCTGGTGATGGGCTCCGTCCTCGAGGCTTTGCGGCTGGTGTTCGACCCAACCGTGCTCGGTGTGATGGTCGCGGCCGGACTGTTCGGGTTGTTTGTCGGGGCGGTGCCGGGCTTGACCGCAACGATGGCCACCGCGCTGCTGGTGCCGGTGACGTTTCTCATGGCGCCCGTGCCGGCGGTCGCCTGCATGGTGACCGCGTCGGCGATGGCGATCTTTGCCGGCGATATTCCGGGCGCGCTGCTGCGAATGCCTGGTACGCCGGCGTCCGCAGCCTATTGCGATGAAGCCTACGCGATGACGCGCCAAGGGCAGGCCGAGCGGGTACTCGGAGCGGGGTTGGTGTTCTCGGTGATCGGCGGTTTGTTCGGAACCGCCGTGCTGGTCACGAC
>CAYVDZ010001274.1:0-1587 GCA_964450575.1 uncultured Opitutus sp. | reverse complement strand
GCCGGCCAATAGACCGACAGCAAGTACACCAAAGACGGTCAAGGCGGCGGATGCCTGGATCGGCGTCTTGTCCGTGGTGCCCGCCACCGGGAAATGGAAATCGACCCGGTGCGTATTGTTCATTCCCACGTAGAGCATCACAAAAAGGATGACGAGGAGCGCGATGGTTTTGACGACGGCTTTAAGCATGAGCGGAAAAGGAGGCGGGCAATGCGCACTGGGCTAGAGTCCCGCGACCCGCCGCGCAAATGTAAAGCGGTCGCAGCGGCGGTAAACGCCGATCGGAAACGTTTTGATCGAAAGTGATACAGGCATTCCTGCCTGTTGCCTTGGCTCGGCCGGTTGTCGATCAGTGCCGGCCGGTGCTCAGGTTCATCGGCAGCCGGTTCTGCGAGCCCGGCGGCAGATGGAAGTCGGTGAAGCCGGGCAGGTTCTCCAAACCCAAGATCCGCTCCTTCGGCTCACCCGCATCGATTCGCTTCTGCGTGTGCTCCAGCAGCGCGGTGAGGTAATCGCGGAAGACGAGCAAGTCGCCCCGCTTTCCCGTGACGCCGAATTTCGCATTGCCGTGCCCAAAGATGTAGATCGCATCCGCCGGATACGCCTTGGCCACGGTCTCGAGCACCGTCACCCAATTGCGGATACTTGCGCCACCCGGACGGTCGATGAAAGGGTACAACCGGTTGAACATCAGATCGCCCATGTGGATGACGTTGGCCTTTTCGAAATGCGTCACGATGTCGCCCTTGGTGTGCGCAGGCCCGTGGTACTTCGCGGAGACGGTCTCCGCGCCGAGATCCTTCTTCCACGTCTGCGGAAACGTGGTGTCGGGATAAGTCTGACGATCGAGGGTGTGGTCGCGTTCCGCCCGGGAGCGCTGCAATTCAGGCACGTTGGCATGCGCCACGATCATCTTTGCCACGGGCTTCATCACCCCATTGCCGCCGGTGTGATCGCCATGATGATGAGAGTTGATGACGAGATCGAGCGGGCGATCGTTGCGCCCCGGCAGGCCCCGGAGAAAAAGCGCCGCCGTATCCGCGAACTGCGTATCCACACACGCGAGCGCATCCTTGCTCGCGAGCCAGCCGATGCTACCACCGCGGGCGGTGAAATAGCCGACGTCCCGACGAAGAGGGAAGAACTCCGGCACGACCGGCGCAGGTGCGGCGGTCGGCGGGCGGACACCGGAAGCAGCTGTTTGGGCCGATACCGAGCGGGCGAACAAACCCGCGGCAGTAAACATCGAGGAACGCACAAGGAAGTCGCGACGGTTCATTGCCAAAGCGTTAAGCGTAAACTTGAGCCGCACAATCGAGAACCGCCGGAAGTTTTGAAGAACCGCCTGCGTTATGCCCCGCGGTCACCGTCGCACCGTGCGATTTTTTGTAACCCATGCCGGTCTCCGTGGTTTCTTCCGGCAATCGCAACCATGTCCCGCCGCCGCCGTGATCGCTGCCACCCAAAAAATCTCCACTCCACCGAGCTTTTGCGTCGAGCCACCAAAGCATTATGGTGCTGATCCATCTGGTACGCTGCCGTCCGCGTCCTCTTCGATCAACCGCTCGCCCACCACTTCCTTGGAAA
>CAYVDZ010001273.1:0-1587 GCA_964450575.1 uncultured Opitutus sp. | reverse complement strand
GAGGACGGCGAGGCCTGGATGATGATGATCGAGCACCGGAACGAATCGTCGCACACCTACAACGACGACGTGGCGGCGAGAATCATGGCGGCGGTGCTGACGCAGTATGTGCCCGTGTTGGCGGCGTTTGAACGGCGGTTTCTGGTTTTGGAAAAGGAGACGGCGTCGTGAACCACGGCCTGTCCGCGAGCACGGTGGCTCGAATCCAAGGCGTCCTGGCGCGCTACCGGGCGGTGGAAAAAGCGCGGCTGTATGGCTCGCGGGCCAAGGGCACCCACCGCCCCGGTTCGGATATCGACCTCACCCTCTGCGGCAGCGGCTTGAATTGCTCGCTGCTCACGCGGATCGCGAACGATCTCGATGACCTGTTGCTCCCTTACCAGATCGATCTTTCCCTGATGTCGTCGCTCACGCATCCGGCGTTGCTCGACCACATCCGGCGCGTCGGTGTCGTGCTCTATGAACGGGTGCCGGCGGCGGTGGAAGCGCAGCCCGCGTGAACGCAGCCGAAAGCAGAGCCGAAACCCAACGCCGCGCGTGCCCTGAGCAGCAAAAGCAGGCGGCGCTGGCGGCGTTGAAAAAGTCGCTGCTGCACCAAGCCTTCACCGGCCAGCTCTGAGGCGTTTTAGTGGGCCGATTCGCGTGGCAGATCGCGAAACATGATAAGAAAACCGCTCATTCCTTTACATGTTAGTGCGACGTGTTAAAAAAACGGCGTTTTCTTAACGCATGGCCGCCCTCCAGCCACTTCCCCTGCCTGAGTCTACGGCCTTGGAGACGCCCGCCGTCCTGCGCCAGCTCACCCGGGCGCATCGGCAACTGGCCGAGTTGAAGGGTGCCGCCGGCACGATCCCCAACGAGAGCATCTTGATCGACACGCTGGCGTTGCAGGAAGCCAAGGACTCTTCGGAGATCGAGAACATCATCACGACGGAGGACGAGTTGTTCCAGGGCGATGCGGTGGCGGCACAGTTCCCGACGCTCGCGACCAAGGAAGTGCATAGCTACGCGAGCGCCCTGAAACTCGGCTTTGAGCGGGTGAGGGCGCAAAAGTTTCTGCGGCTCGGCGATGTGCTCGTCATCCAGAGCACGTTGCTGGAAAGCCGGACGGGGCTGCGCACGCTGCCGGGCACGGTGCTAAAAAACCAACAGACAGGCGCGGTCATCTACGAGCCGCCGCAGGCTGCGGACGAGGTTGAACGGTTGACGGGTAATTTCCTCGACTACTTCCATCGCGGCGACGAATCCGGCAGCGTCGATCCACTCGTGCGCATGGCGGTGCTCCACCATCAGTTTGAGAGCATCCATCCGTTTTACGACGGGAACGGCCGGACCGGGCGCATCCTGAACCTGCTCCACCTCGTCCTGCACGGATTGCTGGATCTGCCCGTGCTCTACCTCAGCCGCTACATTGTGCGCCACAAGTCGGAGTATTACGAAAAAATCCAGGCGGTGCGCGACTCCGGCGCATGGGAAGCGTGGGTGCTCTACATGCTGCGGGCGGTCGAGGAGACTTCGCGGCAGACCATCGCGCAGGTGCGCGGCATTCGTGAGTTGATGCAGGCGACGAAGCAGCGGCTGCGCAGC
>CAYVDZ010001272.1:0-1588 GCA_964450575.1 uncultured Opitutus sp. | reverse complement strand
GCGCGTGACGATCGGTGCGCAGCTGATCCCAACCGGACCGGTAGCGCCCCGTGAATTTCGCGATATCATCCGGCCGCGCGTGTAGCGGCCAGTGCCGCGGAAAAATGGGGTCAGGCCGTTCGATGTTCGCGGCGGAAAATGTGGTCGCGAATTGAGCTCGAACGCAGCAGCGGCGGCAACGCTTCCAAAAACGCCGCGCCGGTAATTCCCGCGATTGGGTTATGTGACAGTGCGCGCGGCTGAATTGTATGCGCCGTCGTCTGGCCACTTGGGAGGTGTGAGCGGACGTCAACGGCTATCCTTGCCTCTACCCAAACTACAGTATGCCCTTGAGCGAGTCGAACTTCGAACGGCCTGACCCCGTTTGTGCCCCCGCGGAGGGTAGAAGCCGTTTAGGACTGGGCGAAAATGGCCGAACTCCCGAACCGTTACGCTTGGGAAAGCATCTTGAAGGCCGCTACGACGACAGGCTTCGCCCACTCGGGAGTGTCCTTCACCTCGTCGGGTCCGGGGAAGACGATCGCGCGGTTCGCGACGGAGAGAACCAACTTGGGTTCGGGAGCTTGGCCTTTGTTTGGATCCTTCTCCACGGAATTATCGTAGACGCGAAGAGTGGTCACGTGGGGTAGCAATTTGACGAGGTTAACGTGGCTGGCGATCCAACGCTTCCGGATGTCGGCCTCGGGGATCGGGTGACCACCTTTGTTCACGCGAGAGGCTACACGCTTGAGGTGGAGGTCGACGGTCGACAGGCCGGCATACCAGACGTTGAGCGTGGCTCCTTTGTTGGCGGCTTCGATCAGGAGCGCGGTGATGGTTTCGCCGCCGAGGGTGGTCTCGAAGTTGAAATCGAGGCGATTCGCAATGGCGGCCTCAAGCAATTCCTTGCCGCGTTGCCAGGCGTAGGCGTTCGCCTGCTGGGCGGTAAGCGAAGGGGAAGCCTCGCGGGCCGCCCGCGCCAGCAAGTCGGGGTTGTAGAATACGCCCCCGTTTTGCTGAAGGTGGGCTCCGCCCACGCTGCTCTTGCCGGCGCCGTTGACTCCGGCGAGAACTGTGATGACGAATGGGTCAGCGGGCATTCGCCTTGACCGCTTTCACGGCGGCCTTGCCCAAGTCTGCGGACGTGGCTCCGAAAAGAGCCTGCACGGCCTTCTGCGATTTGGCGGTTTGCATTTTCGTCATCAATTCATCGAACTGCCCCGACAGAGCGTCGAGCGGAGCGCGCCGGAGCTTCTCCAGGCGGACGTAGTCCTCCGCGGACATGATCACCAGTTCCGGCCGGTTGTAACGGCTGATGGCGATGGGGCCCTTGGCCGCTTGCTCGGCCACGTCGCGGAACTTGTTTTTCACGGTTGAAGCGTCGAACGCGGGGAGATCGCTGAGGAGGGGATCGATCGGGGCCGTGAGCGCTTTCATGATGTTGAGAATAGTAGCCATGTTGGACATGTTGTCCAGAAGAACGCTCGATGGGAGTCACAGCGACAGGGTCAGGCTGTTGCGCCGAGGGCAAAGGGGTCCCGAGCCGAGGGCAAAGGGGTCGAGGCGTGTTTTGTTAGTTGCCAGTCCGGATCGAGGATCGAAACCATTC
>CAYVDZ010001271.1:0-1589 GCA_964450575.1 uncultured Opitutus sp. | reverse complement strand
CTGGGAGTGAAGCCGCCGCGTTTTCCAATTCCAGGATCGTGACGGAAAAGACCGGCAGGAACGCTAATCTCCGCTGATCTCCGCTAATCTATCCCGCCCGGACTGAACCTCTGAGATCAGATTTGCTCAAAATAAAACTGAAGGATATGTGGTTAATCTGAACTGCCGAATTTAGTTTATTCCGGTCCTCATTTCGTCGCTCTTCAAACCTTCGCTCTCAACTCACGGGCGCGCCGCCCTATTTCCCCATGCCTACGATCGCGATCCTCGGAACGTTCGATACCAAAGGCCTCGAGCATACATTCGTGGCCGACGCCCTGCGTATCCAGGGTTTCACCACGCGCCTGATTAACGTCGGGTGCCTGGAGCCGCCGACCCTGCGACCCGACATCGCGGCCGAGCAGGTGGCCGCCGCGGGCGATCCCGACTGGAAGACGATCCTGGCGCGCAAGGATCGGGGCGAGTGCGTCGCGCTCATGGCCCGTGGCGCGGCTCGGGTCGTGGCTGAACTCGTCGCGCAGGGCGAAATCAACGGCATCATCTCACTCGGTGGCGGGGGCGGCACCGCCATCGCCACCGCGGCGATGCGCGCGCTGCCGATCGGTTTTCCCAAGGTCATGGTCTCCACTCTCGCGAGCGGACAAACGGCCGCCTATGTCGGAACCTCCGACATCGTCATGATCCCCGCGATCGTCGATGTCTCCGGCATCAACCGCGTCTCCCGTACCATTTTTGAAAACGCCGCCGGGGCCATCGCCGGCATGGTTGGCGCCGCCGCGCGACGCCAGGGAGCCGTCACCTCCGAAAAACCGTTGGTCGTCGCCAGCATGTTTGGCAATACGACGGCTTGCGTGAACGAAGCGCGTCGCGTTGTGGAGGCCGCGGGCTTCGAGGTCCTCGTGTTTCACTCCACCGGCACCGGCGGACGCAGCATGGAAGCCCTGATCGCGAGTGGGATGGTCGCCGGCGTCCTCGATATCACCACCACCGAATGGGCGGATGAACTCGTCGGCGGAATCCTCAGCGCCGGCCCCGAACGCCTCGACGCCGCGGGCAAAGCGGGCGTTCCCGCGATCGTCGTCCCCGGATGCCTCGACATGGTGAACTTCGGCGAACCACCGACCGTGCCGGCCACGTTCTCCGGCCGTCGCTTCTATCATCACAATCCACAGGTCACCCTTATGCGGACCAACGCCGAGGAGTGTGCCGAATTGGGCCGAATTATCGCGGAAAAGGTGAACCGCTACCGCGCGCCGGTCTCGATTCTACTCCCGCTCGGAGGGATTAGTGTGATCAGCGCACCAGGTCAGCCGTTCTATGATCCCGTGGCGGATGCCGCGCTCTTCGCCAGCATCCGCCGCAATGCTCGCCCGGGCATTCCGATTTTCGAGTCGCCGCTCGCGATCAACGACCCCGAGTTTGCCCGGCTCTGCGCCACGACCTTACTCGAACTCTGCACCGCATAAAGCCGGGGTTGCGCCGTGCCGGGACCACCACCCGCTTTTTGACGTGCGCTAAACCCCTAAAACCGTGAGCGTAGTTCCCTTCCCCATGTCCGACGCACTCCCCTTGCTCTGGACCGATGTTCC
>CAYVDZ010001270.1:0-1590 GCA_964450575.1 uncultured Opitutus sp. | reverse complement strand
GGGAAGATTTGCGCCTTCGATCTTGAGGACCGCGATATCAGTCTTGGGATCGCTGCCGATCACCTTGGCGATAAAGTCACGGTCGTCGGCGAGCGTGACCTTCAGTTCATCGGCACCTTCCACCACATGATTATTGGTGAGGATGTAGCCATCGGGCGTCACGATTACGCCGGAACCGAGCCCTTCCTGGCGGCTCTCGCGCTCGCGATCCGGGATGTCGCCAAAGAACTGGCGAAACAGCGGATTGATCGAGATACGCTCCTTGATGATCTTCGTCGAATAGACGGACACCACCGCTTTTTGCACCGGCTCGATCGCGTCGGCATAGCTCATGACCAAGCCGCTTTTTCCACCGTCGCGCACGGGCGTGGGGTCAATGCGCACCGCTGGCTTCTTCGCCAACGGCGGGGCGGCTTTCCTGGCGTCTGAGGCGGACAACGCCGCGAAAGGCAAAGCGACCAACAAGGCCGCAGACAGCAACGTGGAGCGAACCAAAGGCGAAAAAATCATAGGCAGGCGAACAGCACAGGCGTAACCGAATTCGCGACGGCTGCAACTTTGCACTGCAAACCGACGCAGGCGCGAGCCACGGCCCGAGGAACCAGGGCGCGGCAATCCCGCTGGATGGATTAAAAGTAGGGCGGGTCTGTGACCCGCCGTAAGCAGGTCACAGACCTGCCCTACGCTTCGCTATGACAGATGAAATCCAGTTTGCTGCCGGTTTACGAGTAGGGGTGCCACGATTCGGGCGAAACCCAATCCCGATGGGAGAAGGTGACAATGGACACTGAGTGCCGGCGGGTGGATCCGGCAACCCACCAGCCGAAGCGAAAACCAAGGGCCGATCGCAGGTCTTTCCGACTCGTCCGAGCGGCCGGGCACTGCGCCCGGTCGTCTCGTTCGGCCGTCGTCCTTAAACTTTAGGGGCGGACTTCATATCAGAAGCCCTTGATCCGAAAAAGCCCGGTGACACTTTCGTTGCTGTTGATGCGCTGAATGGCCTGACCCAGCAGCGGGGCAATACTGAGGACCCGGATGGGCATGCCGTGGGGATTCACGGGGGTGGAGTTCGTGGTGATCAGTTCATCGATCAGCCCGCTCTTCAACCGCTCGATGGCAATCTCGTTGAGAACACAATGACTGACGGCAGCGCGAATGCTGCGCGCGCCATGTTCGCGCAAAATCTTCGCCGCGGCGCAAAGCGTGCCGGCTGTCTCGGTGATGTCGTCGACCAGCAACACGTCGCAACCGTCGACCTCGCCGACCACGTTGATCGCTTCCACCTTCGTGGCGCTCTTGCGCTTCTTCGCCACGAGGCCGAGCCCCGCGCCCAGGACATCCGCATAGGCGGCGGCCATCTTCATGCCACCGACATCCGGGGAGCAAACGACAAGACGTTCCGACCGATATTGGGCCAGATGCTGAAAGAAAACGGGAGAGGCATACAGGTGATCGACCGGAATATCGAAGAAACCCTGAATCTGCTGCGAATGCAGATCCATCGTCAGGATCCGATTGGCGCCGGCGGCGACCAAAAGATTGGCCACGAGCTTCGCGGTGATCGGCACGCGCGGCTGATCCTTGCGATCC
>CAYVDZ010001269.1:0-1591 GCA_964450575.1 uncultured Opitutus sp. | reverse complement strand
GCTGTTGATTTCCTGCGGGCCAATCGCGAGCAGGATCTGGTCGCCGCGAGCCTGGCCGAATCGCTGCCGCAGGGCCGGCCGCACTTGTTCGCGGTTCGCCGCGGTGGAGACATTGACGCGGCGGGCACCGCTCGCACGGGTGTTGGGTTCGCGGCTGTAAATCGTGACGTACTCCAGGATTCCCGGCTGCAAAAGCCCGTCGCCGTTGTCGCGCGGCGCGGATTGCTCGCTGTCGTTTTCATTGTCATCGAGCGCGCCGTTGCGATTAGTGTCTTCTCCGAACAGCAGGTCGAGCGTCGCACCGTAAACCAGCCGGAGTTCATCGACGGACTCGAAGGGCGCACCTTTATTAACCCGCGGTGGATCGAGCCGCCCGTATGTGTTGTCGCCCGCACCCGCCGCGTTGCGCGAGCGCCAGCTGATGATCGCCTCCACCAACTCCGGAGTGATATTCGGCAGCGCTTCGAGCATCGACCGCGAGACCGTGTTGAGGTTCAACTTCGACGCCTCATCCACGAGGCCAAACACGGGATCGCTCCCCGCGACCTGACTCGGATCCCGGCCAATGAACCACACGCTCGCTTCGCCGATCGGGAACGCTTCGGATTCATACTCATTTAGGTCCGGTACCGCCCCTTCTGTCGCGTACTGGCTTAGCACATACGCCGCATAACGGGTGCCGCCGGCGACCGCTTGACGCGCCGTGATCTCAGCCGCGCGATTATCCGCGGCGCGCAATTCCGACGTCATCGAGTCCGCAAAATAAAGCGTGAGCGCCACCAGTCCGAGACAGATCCAGATCACGATCACCAGCACGGAGCCGCGTTCGGATGTCGCCGGATCAGCGTGCAATGAACGGCGTGCCCCGGCGTTCCGTGCTGCATGGAAGAAGGTGCGGAAAGAGCTCATAACGCGGCCTCCTCGAGCGCCTGCGCTTGCGTGGCGGTCGTGGTGGCCATCACCGGAACGACCAACTCCATGGGAGCGAGCGGACGCTGGGCGCCGTCGGGCGAAGCCAGCGTGAGACTGAACTTCAACGCCGTCGGCAAGGTCGCCGTCGCCTCGGAATCCCACCCATCCGTCCAGCCAAAGCCGTCATAAAACAAAACGCTCGCTTCCACGACTCCGCGCAGAAGAACCTGCTCATCCGGGATCAATTCCTGCACGGGAAGCAGATTGCGGTTCACGAGTCGGACGAGGTCCTTGAGCCCATTGCTGCCTTCCGAGGGAGCGAGGTAATAGGCGACCTGCTGCGCCTCGGCGAACGGCGACCAACCATCGATCTTCCCCGAGTTGGTTACAAAATCCGGACTTACGCGCTCCCCGGAAAATCCGGTCATGGTCGAGGAGAAATTCGTCGTCTGAAGATGACCGGTCAACGTGCCGCCGGGAAGCATGAGCCCCGCGAAATCGCGCCGCACAATCCCGAGCGCGCGTTCCACTTCGAGCCCGGAATCAATCCGCGCGTGAGTGGTGTTGTGCAGGCGCAGCGCACCGAAGAATGTTGTCTGTATCACCACCAGCACGACGGCCCCCACGGCGATGCCCAACAGCAATTCGATCAGCGTGAAACCGCGGCGCGCGTAGAACC
>CAYVDZ010001268.1:0-1593 GCA_964450575.1 uncultured Opitutus sp. | reverse complement strand
GTCTACGGTCTGGCCGCCAATGCGCTCGACGCCCGGGCCTGCCGGCAGATTTTTCGAGCCAAGAACCGCCCGGCAAACGATCCGCTGATTGTTCACGTTTACGCGCTGAAGGATCTGGAGCCGCTCTGCCATCCGAATGAGGCCGCGCTCCTGCTGGCGAAGCACTTCTGGCCCGGACCGCTGACGCTGGTGTTACCGAAAACGGATCTGATTCCGGCAATCGTCACCTCCGGCGGCTCCAGCGTGGCCATTCGGATGCCACAACACCCCGTGTTTCGTCGCCTGCTGAAACAGACGGGCCTGCCGCTCGCAGCCCCCAGTGCCAATCCTTTTGGTTACATCAGCCCAACCAGCGCCGAGCATGTGCGAGAAAATCTCGGGTCCAAGATCAGTCACATCCTGGACGGCGGCCAGTCGCGCATCGGCCTTGAGTCGACGATCGTCGACTTGCGGGATCCGTTTGCACCGCGGCTCCTGCGACCCGGGGTTATCTCAGCCCAGGAAATCGCAGCCGTGCTGGGACGGCCCGTGTCCGTCGTGAAGAAAGCGGGATCGCCCCATGGAAAAGGATTGATCGCGCCGGGCATGCTGCAGCGGCACTACAGTCCGCGCACTCCGGTGGTGCTGCACGACGCGATCGAGACGATCGGAGAAAAGGACGAGGCGTTTATTTTCATGCGGAAGCCCTCCGGCCGCCAGCCGCCCAACGTTTTCTGGCTCGATAACCGGGGCCGCCTCAGCGGCGTCGCCCGCCGGCTTTTCAGCACCTTGCGGGAGGTGGATGCGCAGCGGTTTCGGCAGATTCATATCGAAACCGCCAGCGGCGATCCGCTCGCGGAAGCAATCAACGACCGACTCCGCCGCGCGGCCGCACGATAAACGGCGCGACCAGCGGAAAGCCGGCGGGAAAGCGCGGCGTGACCGGCTGCGGCGCGACCGGCCGCGGGATGACGATTCTCACCGAGCGAGACTGGCGCCGAGCGAGGCGAGCAGGCGGTCGTTTTGTTCCACCGTCCCGACTGTGATGCGCAACCATTCGGGCAGGCCATAGGATTTGACGGGGCGCACGATGACTCCCCGTTGCTGGAGCTGCTCAAAGACCCGGGCTCCGTCCCCGACTTTGACGAGCATGAAGTTCGCGACACTGGGAACGATCTCAAGCCCGAGCGCCTTCAAACCGCGCTCAAGCTGAAGCAGCCCCGCCCGGTTGGCTTGGGCACAGCGAGTGGCAAACTCATGGTCATCCAAGGCCGCCACGGCCGCGGCTTGAGCGATGGCGTTCACGTTGAAAGGCTGCCTGACGCGGTTGAGCAACGCGCACAGTTCCGCGCTGCCGTAACCATATCCCACCCGCAGCGACGCCAGACCGAAAATCTTTGAGAAGGTACGCAAGGCGACGACCTTCCGGCCCTCCGCGATCAACGGGCGGAGATCGGGCTCGTTGTCCATGTATTCTGAATACGCCTCGTCGATCACGCAGACCACGTGGTCGGGTAAACCGCGCACAAACGTCAGGATCTCCGCTTCGGTGTTGGTCGTCCCCGTCGGATTATTCGGAGCGCCCACGCAGACCAGACGCGTTCGGGGCGTGAT
>CAYVDZ010001267.1:0-1595 GCA_964450575.1 uncultured Opitutus sp. | reverse complement strand
AGCCGGACACAGAAGACGAAGGCCTGGGCCTGCGAAACCACGCAGCGTAAAAACTGGGCGGGGCGCCAGCTGAAGCCCGTCCCGGGCATCCGCTCGAATCGTAATTGTGGATACTTTTCGCTGAGCCGGGCATCGACCTTCTTCTGACTGATCAACAGCAACGCCTCGTGTCCGCGCGCACGCAGGCCTTCCGCCAGGGCGATCCCGGGAGAAAGATGGCCGCCGGTGCCACCACATGAGATGATGAAACGGCTCATGCGAGGACCTCACGCATGGTGCGGGCGTCCTCATGCAACGTCGCCCGTCCCCACGTCCGATGGGTGTTCCAGATTACGCCGAGCAGGAGTCCCATCAGGAGCAAATTGGAGAGCCCCGCGCTGATAAAGGGAAGTGACATGCCCTTGGTCGGGAAGACGCCCGTCACCACGCCGATGTTGATAATGCCCTGTACGCAGATCAGGAGGACGCAGCCGGCAACCAGCAGGTAATGAAACAGATTGGGCGCCCGCCGTAAATGCAGGAGTCCGCAGACGAGAATCGTGGTGAACAAGGCCACCACTCCAAGTGTGCACCAGAGGCCGAGTTCCTCACCGATCACGGAAAAGATAAAGTCGGTGTGCGCCTCGGGCAAATAGCTGAGTTGCTGCCGGCCCTGGCCCAACCCGGAACCTTCGACCCCGCCCGCGGCATACGCGGCCAGCGCCTGACGGAGTTGATACGATTTCTCCTCGCTGAGAAACTCCATCATGCGTCGCAGCCGGTTCGGAGTATACATCACGAGGACCGAAAAACCGGCCACGACTATAACCACCGTCGGAACAATATAGCGCCACTTTGCGCCGGCCAGAAATACCAGCACCAGGCCGACCGCCACCATCAGTGCCGCCGTCCCGAAATCAGGCTCGAGCACCACGAGGCCGGCGAAGCCGCCAATCAGCGCGAGGGGGGAAAAAAAGCCGCGGCGAAACTCCGCGATCCGCGTCTGGTTGAGTGCCAGGTAATGCGCGAGGCAGAACACCAGCCCAAGTTTCGCGAACTCCGAAATCTGGATCCGCAGCGATCCGATTCCCAGCCAGCGCCGGCTTCCTTTAACTTCGACGCCGATATGCGGGATCAGCACCAACACGAGAAGAACACCCATCGCCCCCGTGATCCACCAAGCGTAACGACGCGCGTAATCCAGGTTGATCCGACTCGCGATAAATCCCACCGCCGCCGCGCCCACCACGCCGATCAGTTGCTTGTTCAGGTAAAAATACGGCCCTTGTTTGAGCCACGCGCTCGCGCTGAACAGAATCGTCAGCCCAAGCGAGGTCAGCCCCAACGCACACACGACGATGATCGTCGCAGGGTTGAAGAGGGAGCCTGCCGGAGGTGGCAATGGGGCCAAACGGTCGGTGCGCATGAGCAAGCGCGACGAAGTTGAGGCGGGAGTGGGCGGAGCGGGAAGGGAAGGTTTAGCGCGGTGCCGCCGATTAGCCCTTCGGAGCCGGGGTGATCGGGCTCTCGTCGATCCGGATCAACGGAACTTGCGCCGACGGCGAAGGTTGTTGATCCGAGGGACCAAGTCTTGCCAATAATCATCCGCGCGGAAG
>CAYVDZ010001266.1:0-1600 GCA_964450575.1 uncultured Opitutus sp. | reverse complement strand
CCACCAAAGCCGCCTCCTCGGCGGAAATGCCGGGGAGCAACACGCCGCGTTTGTTGAGTGATCGCGCCAGGCGGGCCATGGCGAGGGCGCCGCGCATGGGGCGAGTGGCGCCGGAGAGGCTCAATTCGCCGGCGATCAGCCAGTCGCCGAGGTTGTCCGCGTTCAGTTGTTTCGTGGCGGCGAGAATCCCCAGGGCGATGGGGAGGTCGTAAAAAGGGCCCTCCTTGCGGAGATTGCCGGGCGCAAGATTGATGGTCGTTCGCGTGCGCGGAGGACGGAAACCGCTGTTGCTCAGGGCGGAAAAGACCCGGTCATCCGACTCCTTGACGGCGGCATCGGGCAATCCGACGAGGATGAGTTTGGGTTCTCCGGCCTCGCCGGCGTTCACCTCGACGTGAACGATCTCGGCGTCGATGCCTTGAAGCGCGGCGGAAACGATCGTGGCGAGCATGGTGTTTTTTGAAGCGAAGGGGCACGGACGGCGGTGACTTGCCGCTGCACGATGCGGGGGCGCTTGCACCGCAACGCGAGTGCGTTTCTTACCCTATTTAGGGGTTGTGCGCTCCGAGCCGGGCGCTGGGCTTTGATTCAGGGGCCGCTCCTACCCTGAATCTTGTAATCTAAGCAGTTGCCGAGTCGCGTGAGACCTTCAAACCTTGCCCTTTTACAACCATGCCCTTCGCCAATTGGACGGACATTGTGACTGCGCCGGGGATCAATCCCGCTCTGGTTCCGGCCTTTCCCCAGATCGGAGGGGGCTCTCTGCGGCGTGGGCTTCCGGACCTTGCGCTATAGGCGGCGGCACGGAAGAACGTTTAAAACCGGCGAAATGGGCTCCGACTCCTCTTCATGATCCTGGGCATAACCGGCGGGGTGGGTTGCGGCAAGTCGGCGGCGGCGAGCGCCTTTGAACGGCATGGGTTTCGCCGGCTCGACTCCGATCAGATCGTGCGGGACGTGGTCCTGACCGCTCCGGACGTGATGGCCGCGTTGCGGGGGAGGTATGGCGAAGCGGTGATTTCGGGTGAAGCGGGGCGTGAAACGGTGAATCGGCCGGCGTTGGCCGAGCGGGTTTTTTCCAGCGATGTGGAGCGCTTGTGGCTTGAGGAACTCACGCATCCGCGCGTGTTTGAGCGGTGGCGCCAGGCATTTGCGACCGAACCGGAGGCTCGTTGGGTAGTGGAAGTTCCGCTCCTCCATGAAAAGCGGTTGGAGAATTGGTTTGATTTCACGATATGCGTCGCCTGTGCTCCGTCTCAGCAACTCGTCCGACTGGAGCAACGCGGCCTTCCGCGTGTGCTCGCCGGGCAGCGAATTTCCAAGCAACTGCCGCTGGCGCAAAAAATCGAGCGATCTGACTATGTCTTATGGAACGAGGGTTCGACCCGGTTCCTTGAGTCGCAAGTCGATCACTTGGCAGCCGCCCTCCCAGCCAACTGAAACTTCGCGGATTGACCGCGTTGATCGCTGATACCCCCTCTCACTTTCCCGAAACTTAGCCAATGGCCCTCACTCCTAAAAACGACGACGCTTCGCCGTCTGCCTCGCGCGCCGCTGCTGAAGCGGGCGACACCAAGAAAATCACACGCCGCCCTCGTGC
>CAYVDZ010001265.1:0-1601 GCA_964450575.1 uncultured Opitutus sp. | reverse complement strand
GCCGTGAAGCTGGTTCATCTTCAACAGGCCTTGGGTTCCTTTGATGATACCGCCGCGGCCCCACGCGAAGCGCAACGATTCGGTAAATCCTTTGAAACCCGCGGCGCTGGAGCTCGGCGTGTCGAGCTTCGGTGGACGCGATCTCAAGGATTGGGCCGGACGGTTAAGGGACGTTCCCGGGGCCGGTGGTCCGGAGCGTTCGGGTTCGGGGGAGGAAGATCGGTCGGCGGGGTTCGGGTTCATGGTGAAAGGAGCGTGATCCGCCAGCCCCGCCCCATTTGGCAGCCCTGGCCTGCGCATTCACCGTCATTGAGCCGCGAATGGCGGTCCGGTTCCGTCCCGGGTGAAGATTCGCCCCGAGGTTGGCTCGAAGAATCGATGGCGGGACAACCTCGGTTCCGTCCGCTCCGGTCACTCGTATACTATTAGGGGACTTCGTAGACTTCCACCAGCGCGACACCGGTGCCGCCATCCGCGCCGCTTACTTGAATCGTATACGGCAATGCGTTCAACGAAACCAAGAGTGCACTATCGGCGCGGTTGGCCTGAAGCGGAAAAGCACCTGCACGTTGCGTCGCGGCCAGCAATGCCTCGCGATCGCTCGCGCCTTGCCACCCGGTATTTTCGGCCACGACGGCTCCATTGGGAGACAACACGCGAATGCGAGGCCGTTCGAGGAAACCACTCACGTTGAACGCGGCGAGGCCCGGTCCAACTGCGCGGATGAGCACTAAACGCAAGGCGTTGGGAGGCGAGGAAGCGTCGGTCCCGAGGACCACTCCAGGAATTAAAATGTCCTGCCCGGTTCCCACAAAAGCACGAGTCGAGAGATTGATGAGGCGGGATTCGGTGCGGGTTGCGGCGCCCTTGGTCTCGAAGACTTCCACGAGGCCCACGCCCGCCGCACCGGCCGTTCCGGCGTTGCCGAGATGCACCGTGTAGCTGCCGGGAGCGAGGCTGCGTACCAACGCGGCATCTTTACTCCCGGGGGTGAACGCGAACGCCCCCGCCGCCGCGTGGAGGCCGGCCTCGACAGCGTTCCAGTCGTTGTTCTCCGCTAATTTCGACCCGCCTTGGTAGAGTTCGATCTTCGGATCGGCGAGCGCGGATGAAACTCCGAAACCGGTGAGCGCCGGGCCTGCACCGCGAATCAAAACCTCCTTCGCTTCACTTCCGCCGATCACAAACCCGGCGATCAGCACCGCATCGCCGTCGCCCGCCACTGCCCGGGTAGCAACGTTGATGAGCCGCGAGCCCGAGGGGCGCGTCGTGAGCGCGATGGGCGCACTTGTGAGTGTCCCCAGTGGGTTCGCGACGCTGACACGGTAGGCGCCTGCATTGGCGGCGGTCACAAGCGGAATGGTCACGGTGGCCGACGTCGCGCCCGGCAGCGCCACGCCGTCCTTGAACCACTGATACGTCGGAGCGGGTTGGGCAATCGCCTCGACAAAAAAGCTGACGGTCGTCCCGACGGCGGCGCTGGTTCCCGCGGGAGTCCGGACAATCTGCGGCGCGAAAGGCGTGGGTGAACTCGTGGGCGTGGCGGTAACTTGGAGATCGTCGACCCGGTTGTTGCCGGATGAGCTGGTTGCGCCGGAAAG
>CAYVDZ010001264.1:0-1601 GCA_964450575.1 uncultured Opitutus sp. | reverse complement strand
TTGAACGTGATCTCCGTCAACACGCCAAATCGCCCCGCCCTGCCCACGAGAAACTTCGGAAGATCAAAGCCCGCCGCGTTCTTCACCACCCGCCCACCCAGCCGCAACAGCCGTCCTTCACCATCCACAAAGCGTACGCCCAGAATAAAATCGCGCAGGCCGCCAAACCGATAACGCCCGGGCCCACTCAACCCCGCCGCCACCGTTCCGCCGAGCGTCGCTCCCGCCTCCGCCAAAAGCGGATCGAACGGCAGATACTGTCCGCGCTCCGCCAGCACCGCCATAATCTCCTGCAACGGCGTGCCCGCCAGCGCCGTGAAAGTAAATTCGCTCGGTTCGTAGTCGATGATGCCGTGAAGGTGCTTGGTCGAGAGGCGCACCACGCCGTCCGCCACCTGCGCCAGTCGCGGCTTCGTCCCCGCCCCCACCGGAATCACGCGCGGCGTCGCCCGCACTGCGTCCACCAGGTCCGCCACCGAGGAAGGGGCAAGTATTGTATCCATTTAGGTCTTACTGCGTTTCAAGCCGGCTCACGACCGCCCGGTTCTCCGGTGGCCGGGTGATATCGCCGCGTCTGCTACTGGCATCGGATGGATCCATTTTATTCCGTCAAATGATTCGGCGCAGGGTTTGCCCGGTTTTATTCCCGGGAGATCACGCCCGCTTTTTCCAGCGGATGCAGGCCATGCTGCGTCAGCGCCGGCGCCTCGGTGCTGGGAAACATCTTCCCGGGATTGGCGATGCCCAACGGGTCGAACGCGGCGCGCAGTCGCTTGAGGCAGTCGATTTCGTCCGCGGAAAACATGTCCGCAAGGTAATCCCGTTTTTCCACGCCGATGCCGTGCTCTCCGGTGATCGAGCCGCCCATCTCCACGCACATCCGCAGAATCCGGCCGGCGAGTGCTTCCGCCCGCTGCAAAGCCCCCGCCTCCCGGCCATCGTATAAGATTAATGGATGCAGGTTGCCATCCCCCGCATGAAACACGTTGGCGCAACGGATGTTCATCTCCTTCGACCACGCGTTGATGTTGCGCAAGGCCTCGCCCAGCCGGCGCCGTGGCACCACGCCATCCTGGACGATGAAGTCCGGTGATAGCCGACCGACCGCGCTGAAGGCGCTTTTCCGCCCTTTCCAAATCGCGAGCCGCTCGGCCGCATCGCGCGCCGGCCGGACTTCGACCGGATGACTCGCCTGCAGAATTGCGTCCAACCGCACGCGATCCGCCGCCACCACTTCGCGTGGGCCCTCCAGTTCCACAATCAAGACCGCCGCACAACCGGGCGGATAATCGGCGTGCACCGCCGCCGCCGCCGCTTCGAGGGCGAGCGCATCCATGATTTCAATCGCCCCGGGCAACAGCCCGCTCGCCACCACCGCCGTGACCGCGTCTCCCGCCTGCTCGAGTGTTTGATAGCCCGCGAGCACCGTATGAAACGTCTCCGCGCGCGGGAGCAGTTGCAGCGTGATCTCCAGCGCGATTCCAAAAAGTCCTTCGTTGCCCACGAACAAGCCCGTCCAGTCCGGCCCGATCTGCTCCCGACTGCCGCTGCCAAACTCCACCACCTCACCGGTCGCTAGCACCGCCTTCACGCCAAGCACA
>CAYVDZ010001263.1:0-1603 GCA_964450575.1 uncultured Opitutus sp. | reverse complement strand
CGCGCGGCCCGATCGCCGTGGTGTATCCCGAAGGCGTCTGGTATCACTCCTGCACCCCGGAGGTGCTGGAGCAAATCATCCAGGAGCATTTGATCCGGGGCCAGCCGGTGGAAAAATTCACCTTCGCCAAAAACCCGCTGGCGTGACGCAGAGAGAACGGCGCGCGAGCGGCCACGTCAAGTGATAGATTAGCAACCTGACCCCGTCGGCTGTGTCCCGTCGGCTGTGTCCGCCAGTGATGGCAGCGATTGCCGAAGGTAGGAGCGCAACGGTTGCTCATGGGGCAACACTTCCTCGGCGAACCAGCGCAACTGGTCCGTAAAGGTCAAAGGTTCTGATGGGGGTAAACTCACCGGCGGATCAGAAAACACTGGGATCAAGGAGCTCGCGTGGACAGGTGACGTCAGAAGCGCGGATGTCGAACGGAATTTCACCAGCCGAGGGACGTCATGGACTCGGTCGTCGCCACGACCCAACGGGGCCTCCGCAACGTTCGTGGCAGGCCCCAGCGAGCGACCCCGGCCTGCGGGCGCATCTCCGGTTTGTCGGTCTTCCAGGGTGGCATGGGCATCTTGCCCATGTCTGAGAAATTCCCCAGTCCCACGGGCGGGCCGCCCGTGCCACTTCCAAAACACCTTCGCGGCTACTGCCAACCGGCAGATGCACCCCCAGCCTGCATGGCCCCAGCGACACGCTTGACTCGTTCCGTTCGCTCTGAAACATCGACCGTTCACTCTACTAATCACCATGGGTCAACAACTGAACAAGTACATCAAACGCAAACGTCGGGCTGCTTACCACAAGCGTAAGAAGGTGGCCAGCAAGACGACCGCGAAGAAGAAGTAATCGGGCCCAAGGCATCCGGCACGTCGCGGCGGTCAATTGACCGCCGTTTTTGCTTTTTGCCGATTCACCCGCAGCGTGACGGTCGCATTTTCCGCATGATCAAAGTCAGTCTTATCTCCCTCGGTTGCGCCAAAAATCTCGTCGATTCCGAGATCATGGTGGGTCACCTGCATCAAGCCGGCATGACCGTCATTCCCGAAGCCGATCAGGCGGACGTGGTGATCGTGAACACGTGCTCGTTCATCGACTCTTCCAAGGAGGAATCGATCAGCCACATTCTCGAAGTGCACCAGCACCGCGGGATGCAGAAACGCCGTAAGAACCAGAAGCTGATTGTCGCGGGCTGCATGTCGCAGCGCTTCTCCAAGAACCTTACGACCGAACTGCACGACGAAGTCGATGCGTTCATCGGCCTCGACCAAGTCACGAAGGTCGGCCCGATCATTCAGGAAATTTTCGCCAGGGACCGCACGGCCGAGGACGCGCCGATGTCTTTCATCGAGGGGCGTTCGACGTATATCCCCGACTACGATACGCCGCGTTTCCGCCTCACGCCCCGGCATTTCGCCTACATCAAGATTGCCGAGGGCTGCAATCATCCGTGCACGTTCTGCATCATTCCGCAGATCCGGGGCCGCCATCGCAGCCGCACAGTGGAGAGCGTGGTCGCGGAAGCGCGCCAACTCGTGAAAGAGGGCGTCCGCGAGATCAACCTGATCTCCCAGGACACGACGTTCTTCGGCATGGACACGTGGGA
>CAYVDZ010001262.1:0-1607 GCA_964450575.1 uncultured Opitutus sp. | reverse complement strand
GCCGGTCCGGAGATCCCCATCAAGAGTTCCAGCACCCTCGATCCTAACCGGACCGGCTGGCAATTTCGACAAAGACCGGGAGGGCTCGCTCGATCATCGCATCGGAGGCCGTGAGGCTAATGCGGAAGTAGTCCCGCGCACTCATCATGCTTCCCGGCAGGACGAAAACATCCCGCTGCGCCAGCGCCGTCCACTGACGCCCGGGATCGCCTTCCGGCCATTTGCTCCACAAGTAGAAGGTCCCCTCCGGTCGCAACACGCCATACCCGGCACCTTCCAACGTGGCACACAGCAGGTCACGCCGACGGGTCAGCGCGGCCTGATCAATCGATAATTTGTCCAAGTCCGGCACCGCATACTGCATCACGGCATTGGGGAAACACCAGCCGAGCGCCATCTGCGCTGAAAACATCGCCGCGCGAAACGCCTCCTTGTCGCTCTCCGGCATCAGCGGCGACAGCGCCAGGTAACCAAGCCGCTGGCCCGGGGTCAGCAGCACCTTGCCGTAACTATAGGAGATCAGCGTCCACGGATAGCACGCGGCTGGTGAGGTGAAACTACGTCCATCAAAGCGCAGCCGCCGGTACGGCTCGTCGGACAGCAGAAAGATGCGGTGGCCGAAGCGCTGCGAGGCGCGCTCGAGCAGGGCCGCCAGTTCCCGCAGGCGATCCTCCGCGATGATCCGGCCGGTCGGATTATGCGGCGTATTAACAATCACCATACGCGTCTTCGGACCCAGCGCCGCCTCGATGGCCGCGAGGTCGAGATCGAACGTATCCGCCCTGAGTCGCACTTTGCGCGGAATCACATTCGCCGCCAGCAGCATGGGTTCATAGCAAAACCACGCGGGCTCCGGGAAAATGGCTTCGTCGCCAGCATCCAAAACGGCGTGAAACGCGACCATGATGGCGCCAAAAGCGCCACTCGTCAGCGCGACATCCTCGGGCTCGAACGCCAGACCCAGTTCGCCCCGCAGCGACTCCGCGACATACGTCCGCGGCGCTTCCTCGCTCGTCTTGTAGGCAAACCAGTTCTTGTCGTGCGGAATCGCCCGGGCCCGAATCGCGTCAACCACCCCTCCCAGTGGCATCTCATGCGGGTTGCCGAACGTGAAATCGCAGATGTTCGGCTCCAGCCGCTTTTCCCCGTAGAGCGAGGTGAAGTAGAAGTCCCGAACCGCGGCAAAGGCGGCATCGGCCTGACGAATGCGGTTTGAAACGGGCGACATGAGCGTTGGCGCTGACGGCTCCAATCGAGAGCGTCAGACGATTGGGTCCATTGAGCCGGATGTGGGGAAGTCAGCAAGTCTTGTTACCCGGGATCGGCGACGTCCGCCGCGCGCACTTACGCTTCCGTTGGTGAGTAAAAAACGCCAACCGAACGCTTCTTTATACCTCGCAACAGGCTCGGGACGTGGAGCCACCCAGGCCTGGTCGGTGAGCGACCATCTGGATGATGTGGGTCGCTGCGAAGGAAGCTCCGAAAACGACCGCGATCCTCGTTATCCGGTTGAAAGTCTTGGCGTGGAGGAGGCGTGCAGGTACAGTACGACATGCTTACACCGCGTCGTCTCTCACCCCGAGTCGGACCGAACCTGCGGCTCATCT
>CAYVDZ010001261.1:0-1609 GCA_964450575.1 uncultured Opitutus sp. | reverse complement strand
GGCTACGACACCGGTGGCGGTCGCGGTCGGCAGCGTGGTGGCGTTACCGGTGAAAGCGCGGACCGTGACGCGTCGCCGCATGCGCTCGAAGTTGTCGTTGCCCGTGACGCCGAGCGACACCTTGACGTAATCGGACACTCTGTAGTCCGTCTTGAGGTTGAGGCTCATCTGCTTCCGGTTGTTGATATTGTCCCAAGTCTGGTAATCCCAGATGGGGGCGGGGGCGTCGGCGATATTGGTACGATCGAGAATCGTCGCAAAGCCACCCACGGCGTTTTCGGAGAAGAAGAGGTTGGCCGAAACCCCGAGGTTGCGGCGGCCGCCGAAAACGCTGAAAACCTGCTGATGGCCGAGGTTCAGAACGGGGTGAGCCCGGTGTTGCGAGCGCAGCGGCGTCTGCTCGAAGAAAGACGGCGCCATGCGCATGCTGAAGTTGTACGTCGTCCGCCGGTCTTCCCGCATCGCGAAGGTTGAGCGGGTTTTGAAGTTCACCGTGCCGCCGAGGGAATCCGCGCCCTTGTCTGGCGTGTGGCCTTTGATGAGTTCCAAACCGTCGAACATCGTGCCAGTGATACTCTGGAGCTCGAAACTGCGATTCGTGCCCAGCGTGGTCATGGACTGGCCGTCGACCGTCACATTGTTGAGCGTCGGGTCCATGCCGCGCATGTTAAAGCGATAGGCAAGGCCTTCGTCCGTCGGGCTGCCGGCAACACCCGGGAGGCGCATGACGACTTCGCCGGCACTCATGTTGGGCAGATTGCCGAAGGAATCCATCGCGATGGATTCCTTCACGTTATCCGCGTTTCTCTTCTCGGTGATCATGGCGGCGTTGCCTTCGCGTTCGCCAGTGACCCTGAAAGCCTCGAGTTTATACACTCCCGAGGTGAGATCGAAGTCCCGCACGGCGCGCTGATTCGGCGCGACGTTCACGCGGGTACGCTGCGCATCCAACCCAATGTAGGCCGCGACCACCTCGTGGTCGCCGGCCGCAACATTCGGGAATGCATAACGTCCGGTGTTGTCCGTGAGTACAGACAGACCGAGCTTGGGGATTTCGACGCGGGCGCCCTCAAGGAGGGTTCCGGTGGCGATATTACTGACAGAGCCAGTGACGGATCCGCCGTCAGCGGCCCGGGCGTGGGTGGCGAGCACAAGCGAGGCAAGTGCAAGCCCGATAGCGAGGCAGGTCCGTCGGCCGGACAATGCCCATGATGAAACAGTCGCAGCAGTCATGGTAAGGGTGCTTTAGGGTGAGTCGGCTCAAAGCGACCGGCGGTAGTCTCCGGGCGCCCTGGGTAACCGAACGGTTCACTACGGGTAAGTAGCGAGGGAAGAAAAGTGCGCTTGCCGCTCCTGAAGCAAGCGTGAAGTTGGTCGCGCGCCCTCGTTGCCGGGAAAAAGATTCGCACGAACGCTCCGCTCTCCCCTTGCGTCGCTCGATCCCCCACGGGTTGATCCGGCTCAGGATCTCCCGCGCGCGTTTGGCAGCGCGCAATTAATTCCTGTGTCAGCAGCTTGCGTCAGAGTTCAGGGTTCCTAAAATTAGCGTTCATCAGCGAAGATTAGCGTTCCCTGCTGCCTTGGTCTTTCCGTCTCGACCGCAGATTCC
>CAYVDZ010001260.1:0-1610 GCA_964450575.1 uncultured Opitutus sp. | reverse complement strand
GCGGGCGCTCGCCACCAGCCCACATCCATCACACTCGGGAAAGATTCTCCACCCCGGCCCCTTCATGGTGTCGATTGATGACCAGGGCGGTTTGGGCCGAACTGGTCATCTGAACCGAAGCCTTTGCCGCAGGCGTCACGCTTACGACGGCGACACCGACGCAATGATGGTCGTCCCTTGATCCGGCGAACTCCTGATTTCTAATTTTCCTCCGAGTCGCTTGATGCGTTCCCGCATCCCCTGCAGTCCGAAATGGCCGTCCTTTGGTCCGTTGGCCTGCGCCGGATCGAAGCCCCGGCCGTCGTCCCGGATGCTTAGCTCCACGTCGACGGGCGAAAACTTCAGGCTGAGCTCGATCTGGCTCGGGTGCGCGTGCTTCAGGGCGTTGGTGATGCCCTCCTGGGCGAGGAGCAACAGATTGCCCGATACGATGTCGGGCAGCGGGCTCTCCTCGCCCCGAACGTCGACCAGAATGCGGACGGTCTGCCCCGCGCTGCGATCGGCCGCAACCTCCCGCAGCGCTTCCGCCAGCGTATGTTGCTCCAGCGGCACGGCCCGGAGGTTCCAGATGCTGCGCCGCAAGTCCTCCCGGCTCCGATCGAGCAACTGTCGGGCGATGGTCATGTGCTGCCGGCTGCGTTCGGGCGCCTTGTGATGCAGCGCCAGGGTAGCTTCCAGCTGAAAGGCCAGGCCGGTCAGCGATTGTTCGGTCGTGTCGTGCAGGTCGGCCGCCAGGCGGTTGCGCTCCCGGAGAGTCGTTTCAAACTCGACGGCGGCGTCACGACCGGCCCGCATTTCCTCGCTGAGTTGAGCGCTGCGCAACGCCACGCGACGGCGCAAAAGCGCGACCCAGGCGATGGCCAGGAGCAGCACCAGAGCGGTGATCCCGAGCGCTGCGGTCAGCCGCTCCGGCGTCCACCAGGACGCCGCGACCACCACCCGCACATCGTCGGGCCCGCGCAGGAGGAGTTTCATCGCCACCGGCACCGGCCAGTCATTGACCGGCCGCGAAAGACTGTAGGTCAGCGAACAAATGCCGCTCACGAGCAGTTCGCTGCCGGGTCTCAACGCGGCGAGAAAAGCGCTGTCCTGTTGGGTGGTGAACTCGGCCGGAACGAGAATTCCCTCACATTCCAGATTCAACCGCAAAGGGGTGCCCGGCTTGTTGTCCACGCTGACGAGACGCCCGGTCAGGGCGACCAGCAAATCATCGTAGTCCTCCGGAAACGCGTACATCGCTCGCGGCTCCCGGACAAAGGCCTGCTCCAGCGAAACAAGTTTTGGCACCGGTGGCGTCTGGCGACCGACGCGACGAAAAACCGCCTCGTTCATCTCCGCCCGGTGGTGCTCCATCTGAAAAAAGCCCGCCACTTCAACCACCTCGCCGGGCTCCAGCCCCTCCATCTGCCGCGTGTTAATCCGTAAGGCATGCTGCTGCTCCTGGATGAAAAAAAAATGCCCCGGCTTGCTCAGCGTCACCGTGCCCCGTACCCGGCGACGGTGGATCTCCATCCCCCGCGAGGAGAATCCCATCGCCTCGCCCAACGCGATGATCGGGACGGAGAACGGATCGCCACCGGCCTGCCGGAGTATCTTCAGGTCGCCCGGAT
>CAYVDZ010001259.1:0-1612 GCA_964450575.1 uncultured Opitutus sp. | reverse complement strand
ACGCTGAATCGTTTTCGACTACGCGCTACTCACTACTCGGTCGTTTTCCTCTCGCTCCATCTGGCACGGCATTTGCCGTAAGCTTGACCCATTACACTATAGCCAGTCCAAACTTCTTCTGCCCCGACCGTTCCTGCCCCCGCTTTCAATTAACTTTTCCCCATGTCCGACCTTGATCTCGGCGCTACCATCCGCGGTTTCACTGCCGGCCAGAAAGTTTTCCAGCGCTACACGCTGAAGAAAATCCTGGGCCGCGGCGGGATGGGCGTAGTGTGGCTCGCGCGCGACGAGCAATTGCAACGCGAGGTGGCGCTGAAGTTTCTGCCGGAGGTGGTGATGACGGATCGCGCGTGCCTGGAAGATCTCAAACGTGAGACGCGGCGCGCGCTCGATCTCACGCATCCTCATATCGTGCGCATCCACGATTTCGTGCAGGACGCCACCACGGCGGCGATCGCGATGGAATATGTCGCCGGCGATACCCTGTCGAATCTCCGGCTCGATCGTCCGCAGCAGATTTTCGAGCCGTCGGAATTGAAACGCTGGATCGACGAACTCTGTTCCGCGCTGACCTACGCGCACGAGCGGGCGAAAGTAGTGCATCGGGACCTGAAGCCGGCGAACCTGATGATCAACCCGGCCGGGGAGCTGAAGGTGACGGATTTTGGGATTTCGCGGAGTATTGCGGACAGCGTGTCGCGGGTGTCGGTACAGGCGGGATCGAGCGGCACGCCGGTGTACATGAGCCCGCAGCAAATGATGGGGGAGGATCCGGCGGTGACGGATGACGTCTATTCGCTGGGAGCGACGCTCTACGAATTGCTGACGGGGAAGCCGCCGTTTCATTCGGGCAATGTATTGCTGCAGGTGCAGAACAAGGTGCCGGCGTTGCTGAACGAGCGGCGCAAAGCCCTGGGGTTGGCAGGCGAGCCGGTGCCGGTGGCGTGGGAAAAAACCATCGCGTCGTGTTTGGCCAAGGAGGCGGCGGAGCGTCCGCAGAGTATGGCGGAGCTGGCGGCGCGGTTGTTTCATCCTGAGGAAACGCCCGGCGTGGAGAAATTGGCCGCTCCACAAGACCTGACACCAGCGCCTGCCGACCGCCGTGTCGGACGGGACTTGGCGCCGGTACTTCCGGCTTCCGGAAAAAGCGTGGAAACAGCGTTTCGCCCCCGGCGGAAGATGTGGCTCATTCTGACCGGGGCAGCGGTTTTGATCGCCGTCGGCCTGGCGTATTATTTGGGAAGTTACCAGCCCGAGCAGACGCGGCAGGCGGAGATAGCGCGGGTGGCGGCTCAGACTGTGCGGGAAGATCTTAAGCTCGAAGAAAGAGCGCGACAGGCTGCGCAGGAGCAAAAAGCTCGTGAAGAAGCGCAGGCGAGAGCCGTGAAGGAAGCAGAGGCGAGAACCGTGAAGCAAGCAGAGGCGCGAGCCGTGAAGGAAGCAGAGGCGAGAACCGTGAAGCAAGCAGAGGCGAGAACCCGGGAGCCGGCGAGCCAGCCGTGGCAGATTCCGGAATTGAATCTAGTCATGGTGCCGGTGGCACCGGGCATGTTCACCATGGGAAGCGCAACCGGCGACTCCGATGAGAAGCCAGTGACGCGAGTGACGATCA
>CAYVDZ010001258.1:0-1613 GCA_964450575.1 uncultured Opitutus sp. | reverse complement strand
CCCGTCGGAGTGATCTGTTTCGCGATGTCGTCGGGCTGCGCGAACTGGAGCATCATGCTCGCGATGTCGCCGGATTGGGACGACGTCCAAACGAGCGGGGTGAACGTGCTATCGGCGCCTTCGCGTTTCGTCACACTGCCGGCCTCGATGAACATGGCGGAGTTAAGCTGCGCGGTGGGCATCGATGTGGAACTGAACCATTCTTTGCCGCGGAGACTGAGCCAGATCGGGTAACGCGCGATTCCGCCGCCACCGGTTTGAACCTGGGTGGCGTTCTCCAGATCGCCCACGACTTTCTGCGCGTCGTATTGGATCCCGTAGGCGTTGAGCAAGGTCGGCAGATCGCTCGATACGTTCTGGGGCCCGCCGCCCATCATGGCCTGCTGCGGGTTGCTCTGCCGTTTGAAGTGCTGCGACGACGGATCGAGCGCGAGTACGACCGGCTTTCCGCCCAGCAGGAATTGGTCGATCGAATACTGCAGCTTCGGGGAAACGTTCTGCGGATGAGCGATGAGGAGAACATCGAGATTAGCCGGCAACTCGGTCGCGGTGGCGTTTACGACCGTGACCTCAAACGACTGGCCGAGCTCGGTCATGACCATTTGCGACGGCTGCGGTTGCTGGCGCATCATCATCATCATCTGCATTTGATCCGGACTGGTCCCCTGCAGCGGCAGACTGGTGAGAAGGCCGAGCCGCGGTTTGTCCAACAGCTGGACGCTATGAACGAGTTTCGAGAGATCGTACTCGAGGAACTGTTCGCGCTGGGGAGTGAACGCGGGGATCGTCTTCTGCTGGTCGGCCTGAGTGACGATGAGACCGAAGTAGAACGGCTCGCCGCCCTGCTGTGCCATTTGCGGAGTAAGGCCGGAGGCGGTGGCTCGTTCCTCTTCCGGCGTGTCGGGCCGGGGGTTGATAATGTTGAGCGTCAGTTTTCCGCGGGAGGCGCGCACATATTGACGAGCCATTTCCTGCACGCGGGCGGCATAGTTCTTGTAGGCGATCGGCAGGCCATCGGCGTCGCGGGAGAAGAAAAGTTCGAGCGTAACGGGCTCCTCGATTTTTCCGAGCATCGCCTTGGTGCCCTCGGAGAGAGAGTAGATTTTCTCCGCGGTGGCGTCGAGCCGCACGGGCACGGACGAGGCGAGATAGTTGACGAGCACGAGCCCGACGAGGAGGAGAAGGACGGCGAGAGTTTTGCTTCCGAATTTCATGGTCGGTCAGTTTCAGCGTTCGAGAGCGACGACATTGAGGAACAGCGTGAAGCCCATCAGCGAGACGAAGAAGATCACGTCCTTGGGATCAATGATCCCTTTGGTGAAGGCATCGAAGTGGGTTAGGAAACTGAAGTTGGCAATGAGGTCGGAGACCGCAACGGGCAGCGAGAGAAAGCCCGTCAGAAAGCCCGAGAACATGCTCGTTCCGAGTAGCACGAGCAGTACGCAGACGAACACGCTCAGCACAAAGCTGATTACCTGATTTTTGGTGAGCGCCGACATCAGGGAGCAAACGCCGAGGTAGCCCCCCGCCATCATGATGCTTCCGATGTAACCGCTGCGGATCACGCCCCAATCCGGTTAGCCGAGATAGGCGAGCGTGAGGGGCATGGTAAA
>CAYVDZ010001257.1:0-1615 GCA_964450575.1 uncultured Opitutus sp. | reverse complement strand
CAATCGGCGTTGCCTCGTACCCGAGCTGTTTGCACCGTTTCCAACTTATGTCCGTCGAGCATTCCGAGAGCAGCGCCGTCCCAGCAGCCCCGAGCGATTTCATCCGCGATATCGTCGCACAGCATGTCGCGGAAAACCGCTACCCGAAAATCGTCACCCGGTTTCCGCCCGAACCCAACGGCTATCTGCACATCGGCCATTCGAAGTCCATTTTCCTCAACTTCGGCATCGCCCGGGAAAACAACGGGCAGTGCAACCTGCGCTTCGACGACACGAATCCCGTCAAAGAAGACGCCGAGTACGTCAACGCCATCATCACCGATGTGAAGTGGTTGATCGCCGGCTGGGCGGATCATTGCCTCGCGTACAAAGCCAAGAGTGCGACGCCCACTCTCCAGGAGATCGCGGGTAAATCCGACTTCTATCAGGCGCCCGTGCCGGCCGACGCTCCGGAGGCCGAGCCGTTTTTCACGAGCGACTACTTCGAGCAGATTTACACGTACGCCATCGAGCTCATTAAACGCGGCAAAGCTTACGTCGATGATCTCAGTCCCGCGGACACCGATGCCTATCGCGGCTCACCGGACCGACCGGGCAAAGAAAGCCCGTGGCGCACGCGCAGCGTCGCCGAAAATCTCGATCTGTTTGCCCGCATGCGCGCCGGTGAATTTCCGAATGGCGCCCGCAGTCTCCGCGCCAAAATCGACATGGCCGCGCCGAACATCTGGCTGCGCGATCCCTTGCTGTATCGCATCCGCCACGTGCCGCATCACCACGCCGGCGACAAGTGGTGCATCTATCCCCTGTATGATTTCGCCCATTGCCTGAGCGACTATCTCGAAGGCATTACGCATAGCGTCTGCACACTCGAATTCGAGGTCCACCGTCCCCTTTACGATTGGATTCTCGAGAGCCTCGAGCTTCCGCGCCCCCTTCCCCACCAATACGAGTTCGCGAAACTCAATCTGAGCTATATCATTTCCAGCAAACGCCGGCTCATCCAGCTCGTGCAGGATAAAGTGGTCAACGGCTGGGATGATCCACGGCTCCCCACGATCGCGGGCGCCCGCCGCCGGGGCATTCCCGCCTCCGCTCTCCGCAAGTTATCCCACACCGTCGGCGTCACGAAGTTCGACAGCCTCACCGACATCGCGGTCCTGGAACACTGTATACGTGAGGAACTAAACGCGGTCGCGCTACGTCGCTTTGCCGTCCTGCGCCCAGTCAGGATTGTCCTCACCAACATTCCCGAGGGCGAGACCATCGAATGCGATGCAACCAATAATCCGCAGGATGAGAACCCCACCACGCGCACGATCATCCTCGCCCGCGAAGTCTATATCGAGAGTGAGGACTTTGCGGAGATCCCGCCGCCGAAATACTTCCGCCTAAAACCAGGTGGCGAGGTGCGCCTGAAATACGCCTGCATCATCAAATGCGATGAAGTCGTGAAGGCTCCCGATGGCACGATCAGCGAACTCCGTTGCACGGCCGACCTGTCCACTCGCAACGGCGGACCCAACTCCGACAAGAAGGTCAAAGGCACGATCCACTGGGTCAGTGCCGCCACGGGTATCGACGCCGAGGTGCGACTCTACGATCGCCTTTTCACCGT
>CAYVDZ010001256.1:0-1616 GCA_964450575.1 uncultured Opitutus sp. | reverse complement strand
AAGCAGGACCTCGCCCGCTACGTGAAGCTGCGCGACGTCATCCGGCAGGCCAGCGGCGAGACGATCGACCTCAAAGCCTACGAGGCCGACATGCGGTTCCTGATCGACACCTACATCGAGGCGAAGGAACCGCGCAAGATTTCCGATTTCGACGAAATGGGGCTGCTGGACGTGATCGAGAAAAGCGGCATGGCCGAAGCAATCAACGGCCTCCCCGAGGGCATCAAGGGCAACCGCGGCGCGGTGGCAGAGACCATCGCGAACAACGTTCGCAGCAAGATCATCAAAGAGCATCTCAACGACCCGGTGTTCTACGACAAGATGTCGGCGCTGCTGAAAGAGATCCTCGAAGACCTGAAGGCCAAGCGTATCGACTACGAAGAGTTTTTGAAGCGCGTGGCCAAGCAAGTCATCGCGCCGATGCAGGCCGGGAAATCCGGCGACACGCCCGAACAACTCGACACGCCGGGCAAACGGGCACTCTACAACAATCTCCGGCCAGCGGGCGCAGTGCCGACGAGCGGTGGCGTTGAGGAAGGGGCGGGCCCCTACGACGCAGGGAGTGACCCAACGCTGGTGCTGGCCCTCAAAATCGACGCAACGGTGCGGCTGGCGCGCCCGGCCGACTGGCGAGGCCATAAGGTGAGGGAGAACATCATCAAAGCCGCGTTGCTCCCACTCCTGCTGAAAGACGAGGCTGCCGTTGAGCGGGTTTTCCTCATTCTCACGGCGCAGAGGGAATATTGATGTCGGCGCAGATCGAATTGGGCGATCTCGCCGTGGACGTGATGTTGAAAGACATCAAAAACATCCACCTCAGCGTGCATCCGCCCACCGGCCGCGTGACGGTCTCCGCTCCTGCGCGGATGAGCCTCGATACCATCCGCGTCTTCGCGATTTCCAAGCTCGGCTGGATTCGCCAGCAACAGCGGAAACTTCAGGAACAGGACCGCGAAACACCTCGCGAATATCTGGATCGCGAGAGCCACTACGTGTGGGGCAAGCGTTACCTGCTGAAAGTCATCGAACGCGATCAGCCGCCGTCGGTGGAATTGAAGCATTCTCGGATGCACGTCTATGTACGGCAGGGCACAGATGAGGCCAAGCGACAGATGATCGTCGAGGAATGGTATCGGGAGCAGCTTAAGCGAGCAGTGCCACCGGCGATCGCAAAATGGGAGACCGAGCTCGGCGTTAAAGTGGAGCGGTGGTTCGTGCAGCAGATGAAAACGAAATGGGGGAGCTGCAACCACCGCGCGCGGACGATTCGGTTGAACACCGACCTCGCGAAGAAACCTCGCGAATGCCTCGACTACCTCATCGTCCACGAACTCGTCCACCTCCTCGAACCGACGCACAACGCCCGCTTCGTCGGGCTAATGGATCGCTACCTGCCCAAGTGGCAATCGTGCCGTGCCGCGCTGAATCGTCTACCGCTGCGGCACGAGAGCTGGGGGTATTGATTCACTAGCTATCGCGCACCATTCCTTCCGCTTCGATAGCCGGCGGTATCGAAACATGAACATCTTCGGCCGCGGGTCCCGATTCAAAACTCCGCGCCTTAATCGCACGCGCCAGTTTCCGGCTTGGATCGATTTCATGAAACGCCGCTGGGG
>CAYVDZ010001255.1:0-1620 GCA_964450575.1 uncultured Opitutus sp. | reverse complement strand
GAGCATGACGAAGAAGAACGCGGAAAACGCGCAGTCGGCCAAGAACCTGGCGAGCGAAACCCGCGTGGCCGCCGACGCCGGCACGACCGATATGCGCGAGATGAACGAAGCGATGTCCGCGATCAAGACCTCCAGCGATAACATCGCTAAAATCATCAAGACGATCGATGAGATTGCCTTTCAAACGAACATTCTCGCGCTGAATGCCGCCGTCGAAGCGGCCCGCGCCGGGGAGGCCGGAATGGGCTTCGCGGTCGTCGCCGAAGAGGTGCGCAGCCTCGCACAACGCTCCGCCCAAGCCGCCAAAGAAACGGCCGAGAAGATTGAAGACTCGATTCAGAAGAGCGCGCACGGCGTCGAGATCAGCAGCAAGGTCGGTGAGCGCCTCCAAAGCATCGCCACGCGCACCAAGCAGGTCGACGAGTTGATCGGCGAGATCGCCACCGCTTCCGCGGAACAAACCCAGGGTATCCAACAGGTGAATATCACCGTCTCGCAAATGGACAAGGTCACCCAGACCAACGCCGCCGGAGCGGAGGAAGGTGCCAGCGCCGCCGAAGAATTGAGCAGCCAGGCTGCGGTCTTGAAGGAGTCCATCTCGCAACTTCTTCAACTCATCGGAGGTTCCGACTCCGCTTCGAAGGTGGAGCGGAGAGGTGCCGCCGCCCCCGCCCACCATGTGACCACGCCGATGATTCGGACCCCACGCGGCGCTCCACCCTCTCGCAATGGCTTCCCCACCATCCGTCCGGAAGTGCATCCGCGCAAAAATGGCAGGGCCGCGATCACCGAGCACCCCGAGGCGCATCTCAGCTTTGCGGATACACCATAAAAGAACCAACCTGGCCGTCGCGCCACGCGCGCGGCCAGTAAATTTCGTAGTTAAAATGTGGATGCGATGACGCGCCGGCGGTTACGAATAACCGGCAACAGAGAAGAAATGAGCGGGCTTTAACGCCCGCTCATTTTTTTGGTTGAGCTCACCTCTCCCCAACCCCGCTCACATGTCACCCCATACGTGACACTTGCGCGCGCGGCGCTTTCCCCTCCAACGTCACGAAATGCGTGACACTTGTTCGCGGCGTTATACGTTACGCGCCGAATTCGTATCGCACGCTCCACGCGCGTTCGCTGCCGGGCGCAAGTTCGGTTTGCAGATAGGGCTCGATCGAAAAGGTGTGATGGTTCGCCCAAACCGGCATCGTGGTCGCCACATAATCCACCTGCATCCGCACGAACGAGAGTCGCGGGTGACTGAACGTCGCATCGAGCGGCTCCGGCGCCACCTGCAGCAATTGAAAATGACCACCGCTCCCAGCAGGAAAACTTTGCTCCATCACAAGCACTCCGTCCGCCAGAGAAAACACGGGGTTATCGGCCACCTTAAAGTCACGAGGCAATCGTCCAGAGATCCGGCCATTGACCAGCTGAAAAAAGGGATGTGGAAACCATTGCAACGGGAGCACGGCCGATCCGCGATTGCGCAGTCGGGTGGCGGAAATGATTTCGCGCTCCTGCAGCGTGACCGTCCGCGTGAGATCCACCATCCAGTCACCGAATGATTGCGTGGTCTGAAATTCGATCGCGTTCGGTCGCTGCGTCACGACCCACTGCGCCGGC
>CAYVDZ010001254.1:884-1623 GCA_964450575.1 uncultured Opitutus sp. | reverse complement strand
CTTCACGACCTCGATCTGCGCAATCTGCGTCGAGCCCAGCACGTCGAGCGGCACCGCGCGACCGAGCCGCGTGCCCCCGGGCGCCGACATCGTGTTTCCGTCGACGAGCACCTGGTTCAGATTCGGATCAATCCCTCGAATCGAAACATAACGTCCCTCGCCGCCCTGCGGCTGGTCGAAGGGCCCGTCGAGCGGGGCCGCGCTCACGCCCGGCAGCCTTGCCACCGCCTCGGCGACGTTGCGGTCCGGCAGATTACCGATCGCGTCGGCCGAGATGAGATCGAGGATGTTGGCCGCATCCGCTTTTTGCTGGACCGCGCGCGACCGTCCCGCCCGGTATCCTTCCACCACCATCTTCGACAGCGTCACAACCTCTGAGCCCGCTCGCACTACGGTTTCACCGCGCCGTGCCGCACCGTCTCCCACCGCCGCGGAAATCGGGCTCAGCGTCAGTTGCTGGCCTGGCTCGATCACGACGTCGTTTACCCGGACCGGCTGTACGTTGGCCCCCGTGATCGTCAGCGACTTGCGGCCCGCTGGAATGTCCACGAGCTCGAACCGCCCGAAACGATCCGTCGTCACACTCATCTCCGTGTCGACAACGCGCACGACGGCGCGCTCGACCGGAGTTTGGTTTGGTCCGGCAACCACCGAACCGCTGATTGTACCAGGCCTGCCCAACGCTGCCTCCGGGGCGTTGACCACCTGACACACTGAACAAATGACGAAACCGGAGAAG
>CAYVDZ010001254.1:326-874 GCA_964450575.1 uncultured Opitutus sp. | reverse complement strand
GGGTAAGGCAGGGGGCGATGGCCAGGCTCGCCGAGGAAAGCAGCACGCAAAAAATCCGACTTCGCGCTCGGCGGAGCGATGCGGCAGGTCCGCGGCAAAACCGATCCACGGCACTACGCAGCAAATTCAGGAATAAGAACGGGGTGGGGTTCATCATAAACAGCGTCGGAGGTGCGACGTTCGGGGAGTTTAACGAAAGCAACGACCAGCTACCCGGCCGAGAGTACAGGAAGCCTTGGCCGCCTGCCATGCAAAAACTGCCGAATCCCTTGTCAAAACTGCCAGGTTACAAACCTGCTTCGCTGCGTTCCCTCCTGCCGGAATGGTGCTACCCGCGCACCATGGTCCGAAAGCGCGAGGGGCTCATGCCTGCCGCCTGCCGAAACCAGCGGCCGTTCGCAAAGGAGATGGCCACGAAAAGGGGAAGCACTTTATCGACCCGATGACGCCGTTGCAGTCAATCCCATGAGAACGATTTCGGACGGGGCGCGGCCAACACCCAGCTGTTGGCGAGGGAGCGGGAGAAAAGGCCGCGCGGGAGACTTCGG
>CAYVDZ010001254.1:0-316 GCA_964450575.1 uncultured Opitutus sp. | reverse complement strand
GAGGCTGGGCCTGCCGATGCCCCGTCTCCCACCCGGCCGCTCATGCCGGGCGCACCTGAGATCCATCTGCTGCCGGAGCGGGGCTCAGTCCGAGAGGGTCCGTCCGCTGGTTGTTATTGGGCCGACCCGGCGCAGGCGTTGGCCGAGCGTGTGCGCCCACCCCGCGAAGCGTCCCCTTAAAAAAGCAACCCCGGAGACCTCAGGCCGTACCCTTTAAGGGCGCAGGGTTGCATCAGGAAAACGGTCGGAATATGTATCCGCCTGAACCCGCTTGCTCGTCCCCTTGAAATGCCACGACCACTGACCGTTTCCTTCC
>CAYVDZ010001253.1:0-1623 GCA_964450575.1 uncultured Opitutus sp. | reverse complement strand
CACCGGCCACTTCGGCAAATGGCACATGGGCGGACAACGCGACGTCGATGATGCGCCGTCGATCAAGAGCTATGGTTTTGACGCGTCGCTCACCAATTTTGAAGGCATGGGCGCCAAGTTGCTCCCGCTGACCCTTAAGCCGGGCGACACCCAGCCCGGCCGGATCTGGGAAGACGCGGAGCGCCTCGGCCAACCCGTGACGTGGATGCAACGCTCGGAAATCACCGCGGGTTTTGTCGATGCCGCGCTGCCCTTTATAAATCAGGCCACGCGGGACGGAAAGCCCTTCTATATCAATCTGTGGCCCGACGATGTCCACAGTCCCTTCTGGCCGCCGGTCGGAAAATGGGCCGATGATAAACGCGGCCTTTATCTTTCCGTCCTCGAAGAAATGGATCGTCAACTCGGGCGCCTCTTCGACCACATCCGCGACACGCCCGCCCTGCGCAACAACACGCTCATCCTCGTCTGTTCCGATAACGGCCACGAACCCGGTGCGGGATCGGGCGGACCCTTTAAAGGCGCGAAAGCAACCCTGTTCGAAGGCGGCATCCGCTCGCCGCTCGTCGTCTGGGGACCGGGTCTGGTGGCGAAGGACAAGGCCGGCCATCACAACGAAACCTCGGTGTTTGCTGCCTTTGATTTGGTGCCCTCGCTGCTACAGATCGCCGGCGTGACGGCGCTGGCAAATGTCGCCTTCGATGGCGAGAACCTCGCGGCCACGTTGCTCGGTCGGAGTGCCGCGTCGCGTCAGGCCCCGCTTTACTGGCGGCGTCCACCAGACCGCAAGTTTTCGCCCTATGGTTTGCCTCCCCAACCCGACCTCGCGATGCGCGAAGGCGACTGGAAACTCCTTTGTGATTACGACGGCTCGAATCCGGAGCTCTATAATCTGGCGCAGGACCGCGGTGAGACGACCAATCGCGCCGCGCACAATCCGGACGTCGTCCGACGCCTCAAGGCGAGCGTGATGGCGTGGCACCAATCGATGCCGCCCGACAATGGTCCCGCGTTGGCCAACACGCCGCTCCAAAAAGGAGCCAGAAAGAAGGCGAAATAATCAGAAGCAGCCGCGCAGGAAGTGCGTGGAATCCGGACCGCTCCGGTGCGGGGCGAGCTCAGTGTTCGTGATGGACTGGCGCGACTGCTCGCGGACACGGGATTGACCAGCGTCTTTGACGAGGCGAGCAGCACATTCGCCATTTCCCGCGATGAAAGGCCGGTTCCGGCCAGCGCTCCGTCCAACCCCGCTGAAAGTGGCACACCGGGAATCATCGAAGGTCGCGTCCAGAACGCCAGTACGGGCGAGTACCTGGAACGCGCCCGCCTGCAGATCGACGGCACCAATCTGGAAACATTCACCGATGCCGATGGTTATTATCGCATCACGCGCGTGACCCCCGGTGAAGCAAGTCTTCAGGTTTTCTTCACCGGCCTGCCGCCGGCCAACTTCCGTGTCACCGTCGGGCCCGGCGCCACCGTGCAGCAAGATGTGGTCTTCAATCGGGCCGGGCACGACCGCCTCCGACGGCACCGTGAAACCGGACGCGTTCGTCGTCGGCACCTCCCGCGCAATGGCGGCGTCGGCCAGGTACACCTTGTACTTCGCCCGAAGAATCTGCT
>CAYVDZ010001252.1:0-1623 GCA_964450575.1 uncultured Opitutus sp. | reverse complement strand
GTCGGCTGGCAGGCCGACTGGTTGGGGGATGTACCTTTGGGCTATCTGGCTTTCGTGTTCGTGCTCTGGAGCGCCGTGCGTTTTGAGCGCCGTATGGTTGTGGGGCTCCTCGTGCTTTTCGCGTTGCAGGGTTTGTATGGGGCGGCCCGGGGTGTCGGTTTTTTCAGTCATCAGCCCACCATGGCGAATTGGCTCTTCCTGCTAACCCTCTCAACCATTGGCATCACGGTGTCGCTCCTCTTCCATGCCGTCAAACGAGCGGAGCGGGCGCTGCGCCGGAGCAACCTGTTACTCGACGCCTCGCAAGCCACCGCCAAGGTGGGTGGCTGGGAATTGGACCTCGGCACCAACCAACTTTTCTGGACGGCGGAGACCTACCGCATCCACGACACCTCGCCGGAGGAGTTCAACCCGACGGTGGATGCCGGCGTCGGCTATTTCCTCCCTGAGTCGCGCCGGATCATCTCCACGGCCTTGCAGGCGGCGATGGAGCGCGGAGAAGGCTACGACCTCGTGCTGGAAACTCTGACGACCAAGGGCCGCCGAATCGACGTGCGCACCACCTGCGCGGTGACGCTCCATGCCGGCCGCCCGGCCAAGCTGACCGGGATTTTTCAGGACATCACCGCGCGCAAGCGAGACGAACAGGCGCTGGCCGCGAGTGACGCGCAGTTGCGGCATCTGATGCAGAACCTCAGCGTGGGAATCGTGGTTCACGGGCCCGATACGCGGATTCTCCTGCACAACCAAACGGCGTTGGCCCTGTTGGGGTTGTCGGGCGAGCAGATGCTGGGCAAAGTGGCACTGGACCCGGCCTGGTGCTTTGTTCGCGAAGATAAGACTCCGATGCCAGTCGCAGAGTATCCCGTGACGCGTGTCATCGCCACGCGCGATCCTGTCCACGACCTGATACTGGGGATCCTCCGCCCGCTCACCAACGACTGTGCCTGGGTGCTGGTCAACGCGTCCCCTGAGTTCGCGTCCAATGGTCAATTACAGCAGGTGGTGGTGACCTTTGCGGACATCACCGCGCGCAAGCAGACGGAATCCCAGCTCCGCCTGCTCGAAGCCAGTGTCGCACAACTGAACGACGCCGTGATCATCACCGAAGCCGACTTGCTCGACGCCCCGGGGCCGCGGATCGTCTTCGTGAACGAAGCGACCGAGCGGTTGACGGGCTACACCCGCGCGGAACTCATCGGGCAATCGCCCCGGCGGTTGCAGGGCCCCAAGACCGATCGGGCCGAGCTGGACCGGATTGGCGCCGCCCTGCGCGAACGGAAGTCGGTGCATGCCGAACTCATCAACTACACCAAGGCTGGCACCGAATACTGGATCGAGCTGAACATTACGCCCGTGTTGTCGGCCGCGGGCGTGACCACCCATTTTGTGGCGATCGAGCGCGACGTGACCGCGCGCAAGGCGGCGGCGGAGGCGTTGCAAGCGAGCGAAGGGCGCTGGCGGTTCGCCCTCGAAGGCGCGGGGGACGGGGTGTGGGACTGGGACGTGCCGACGAGCACGGTGTTTTTCTCCAAACGCTACAAGGAGATGCTCGGGTATGCCGAGGACGAGATCGGCACCGGGCTCGATGAGTGGTCGAGCCGAGTCCACCCGGAGGACATG
>CAYVDZ010001251.1:0-1624 GCA_964450575.1 uncultured Opitutus sp. | reverse complement strand
ATCGACGAGCACGGCGGCGGCTTCACGCAGGGCCACGCAGCGGAAATCGCCGGACACGCCGTGACGATCCACGCGATCCAGGAACGCCGCGACTTCAAGCAGCTTAGCGCGAACGGGAATGAATCCGACCTCCACGATCGCGGCGGCAGCAGCGCTCACCCGGGGAGTGCTGGCCCGGACGCGCTTGGGGAGAGACGGGCGCTTGGAATCAGGATGTTTCAAGGCAAGGAAGGACCCGATCAGGTCAGATTAAACCCCTCCCACCGTCGAGGGGGAAATTTGGCGTCGGATATCTCAATGAGGCGGGAACGCGGGGAGGTTTCGGATCGACGGAGGGAGTGGAGCGCGGACGCCGTTCGTTCGCGGACGGTCTTCGAATCCTGTTTTCTGCTTTGCCGGGAGAGAATACCTCGCATGATGAGACCGGTTGGATGCCATGAGCGACTCCCTCATTCTCGTAGATACCCGAAATCGAACGATCGGGCAGGCGGAAAAACACGCCGCCCATGCCGCCGGCCTGTTGCACCGGGCATTCTCGATCATTCTGATAGACGCCGAGGGGCGGCTCCTGCTGCAACGTCGACATCCGGCAAAGTACCATTCCGGTGGCCTCTGGGCAAATGCGTGTTGCGGACACCCCCGTCCGGGCGAACGCACCCGGGCCGCCGCCCAACGCCGGCTGGTCGAAGAACTCGGAGCCGAAGCTCCCCTCACGTTTGGGTTTTCGACCCGTTACCGCGCCGCTTTTTCCAACGGCTTGGTGGAGAACGAAGTCGTTTACGTTTACTTCGGATCGGCACCGTCGACGGTGCAGCCAAATCCAACCGAGATCACCGCCATCGCCTGGCAGACATTACCCCAACTTCAGTCCGCGATTAAAAAAAATCCTGCGCGTTACGCGTTCTGGTTTATCCATTACCTCAAGCATCATGCCGGGAAAATTGAAGCGGGAGTAGCGAGAGTCTTGGACGCTGGCTCCCGCCCCCGGAACTAAAGCCGATCTCTCAGGCAAGTGCCGCGCTCGAGCGTACCGTGCCCAGGATTCTGTCGATATAGAGTCCCACCGGGGGGCCTTCGGCTAGGAACGGCCACCCCCGGCACTTCCGGCCAACGTTCCGGAAAAGGTCACCGACGCGCCGACCGGCTGGATGGCGTTTTGCTCAATGATCCCTTTGGCACGCGGGAACACCTGGATGGCCTCGATGATCATCCAGACTTCGAGCAGCACGGTGATCATCGCGATCGACACCAGCAGCCAGTTGCCTTGCGAGAGCCAGCTGGGATTACTCGTCCCGCCGATGAACACCTGCCAGAGCATCGCCCACATGGGCATGATCAACATGAAGATCATCGGTACAATGATGAACCAAACCGGGATGCCACGCCGCCAGAGATAAAAGGCGATCACGAGGAAGGAGAGTCCGCCCAGCAACTGGTTGGTCGCGCCAAACAGAGGCCAGAGAATAAGCCCGCCCTGACCCGCATTGGCAAAGGCCCACGCCTGTCCCGGCGGTGGAATCGCGGCGATGAATGCGGCGAACACCACGGCGACCGTAGTCGCACCGTGTTTGCCCCGGATCCACGCCAGCGGCGTAAAGAGGCCTCCCCGCGCGGTTCCGAAGGT
>CAYVDZ010001250.1:0-1638 GCA_964450575.1 uncultured Opitutus sp. | reverse complement strand
CTTCCTGCGAAGGCGGGGCCACCGGAACCATCTCGACCGGACGCGTGAGTTGGCCGCTGACGATCTGGTTGGATTGATGATCCGCTTTTCCCTCCAACGCGGGTCGGTCGCTGGTGCCATCCGGGGTTGGGGTCTCCTGCGCGACCTGCTGATTTTGCGCGGCAAAATTGGTCGTCTTATCCGGAATATTCTCCGGCGCCTCCGGATTCGTCTCCACGAAATTAAAAGGATCCGCCTCCTTTTCGACGGGCTTGATGAACGTGTCCGGCTGAATCTCGATGTTGTACTCGCGGGACTTTGGGACCGGACTGCCGCCGATCCCGGGTTCAAACCGTAGCAGAAGCGGCCCGACGAGCAGAATCAAAAGATGAAACAAGACCATGCCGGCGACGCCGATCACGACGGAGCGCGAGTCGGGATCACTCCACACGCGCGCCCACCATCGCCGGAGCGAGGATGACACGGTGGGAGTAACGCTGGTATGGCTCATGAGTAACTGATTGGACGCAAGCGGACCAGGAAAGTCATGCGAGGAGACCACAGCGGGTCAAAATATGTTTCATCGTTTCCAGCGGCAGACCAACGATGTTGGTCAACGAGCCTTGGTACCCGGCGACAATCAGTTCGCTGTGATCCTGAATTCCATAACCGCCGGCTTTGTCGAGGGTGTGTACGCGGCTCAGATACGTCTCAATCGTTATTTCGGCCAACGGTTTAAAGGTCACCTCGCTCGCCACGCCTTCGTTGATTTCCAGACCGTCACGCGGACAGCGGACGGCCAACCCGGTAAAAACGGTGTGGGTGCGACCGCTGAGCTGGCGCAGCATGGCGCGGGCTTCGGCGGCATCGCGCGGTTTGTTCAGCGCCAGGTTATCAATGAAAACGGTGGTATCCGCCCCGATTACAATCGCATCCGGATGCCGGGCGGCGACCCAATCCGCCTTGAGTGCGGCGTTGTGGGCGACCATGACGCGTGGATCCGTGGTGGCTTCCTCGTGTTCGGTCACATCCGCGACCACGACCTCAAACGGCACGCCCAGTTGGGCGAGCAGCTCCCGGCGACGCGGCGAAGCCGAGGCGAGGATCAGGGGTCGCGAGGCGAGCTGGCGGGAAGCAGGAACGTCGTCGGCCATTATATTGAGCGTAGTGCGATGATCGCACGATCATCGGCCGCGCGCTAAGCTTAGAACTCTTAAGGTACCTGTTCACCCAAAACGGAACGCACCTCGCCTTTGGCGCGGGCGAGTTCGACGCGGCTCAAGTTGTATTGAAATACAGCCTCGACCAAATTGTCCTCGGCGACCGCCAGGCGATTCTGCGCCTCGACGACTTCGCGGTTATCGGCGACGCCCTGCTGGTAACGCTGCTGGGCGAGACGGAGTTCCTCTTGCGAGAGGCGGACGCTCGTATTGGCCACGGCGATCTGGGCGTTTCGTGAGCCGGCGTCCTGGAGGGCGAGGCGGATTTCAGAGGAGATCTGCAACTCCAAACTCCGCACGCGGGCCTGCTGGGAACGTTGCCGCGACAGGGCGATGCGCTTGTTGGCACTTGTTCGGAAGCCGTCGAAAATCGGCATGCTCAGGCCGACACCGGCACTCCATTGTTCCTGCTTGCTGTCATCATCGTACTGGGCGGAGG
>CAYVDZ010001249.1:0-1646 GCA_964450575.1 uncultured Opitutus sp. | reverse complement strand
CCGTCGACCCATGTCGGTCCGGTCCAGCCCTTCGGTGAATTCAACACGATCATGGGCCACCGCGGGCGCGTCTGAACGCCCAGTGCTCGGGCGCCGTGCTGGATGCGTTTGATTTCATCGATCACGAGATCAAGCGTCTTCGCCATCGCCTCGTGCATCGCCGATGGCTCGGCGTGATATTCCACGAAGTAAGGCGTCCACCCGTAACCGCGCATCAACTGATCCAGTTCTTCGCGCGTGATCCGGGCGAGGACGGTGGGGTTGGCGATCTTGTAACCGTTGAGGTGTAGGATCGGGAGCACCGCGCCGTCGGTCGCGGGATCGAGAAATTTATTGGAGTGCCACGAGGTGGCCAGCGGCCCGGTTTCCGCCTCGCCGTCGCAGACACAACACGCGCCGATAAGCTCGGGATTGTCGAAGACGGCGCCAAACGAATGGCTCAGAGAATAGCCGAGCTCCCCGCCCTCGTGAATCGAGCCCGGTGTCTCCGGCGAAGCATGACTCGGAATTCCGCCCGGAAAAGAAAACTGGAGGAAGAGTTTCTGAAGCCCCGCCTCATCCTGGCTGATGTCGGGATAAATCTCGCTGTAGGTTCCTTCCAAATACGTGTTGCCCACCACGGCCGGACCACCGTGCCCCGGACCGGAAACATAAATCATGTCCAGGTCGTATTTCTTGATGACCCGGTTCAGGTGCACGTAGATGAAATTCTGTCCCGGCGTCGTGCCCCAATGGCCGAGCAACATGTGTTTGATGTCCGCGAGCGTCAGCGGTCGCTTGAGCAGCGGATTGTCGAAGAGATAAATCTGCCCGACCGAGAGGTAGTTGGCGGCCCGCCAATAGGCGTCGATCCGCTCGAGCAATTCGGGAGCGAGAGTTTTGGTTTTCATGTTTAAGTTTCTAAAGTTTGCTCTGACTTCTCCCGTCGATCGGCTGGAGCTTAACCCAGCGGCAAGGTGGCGAACGGTCGCGGGCAGTCATTTCGCCGTCGGCCCAAGCCCAATTTACGCCAACGGCAGGGTGAACCAGAAGGTGCTGCCGGAGCCGACCGTGCTTTCAACACCGATGCCCCCGCCGTGGGCTTCGACGGCCAGTTTGCAAAAGGTCAGGCCCAGGCCCGTGCCCAGGTGGGCGCGCTGATCGTTCACCTGGCCAAACTTCTCGAAGATCCTTCCGTGAAACTCAGGTGCGATGCCCGCGCCCGTGTCCGTCACACTTACGCGCACAAACGTGGCGTCCGTCACCATCGTCACCCGCACTTCGCCGCCCGGCGGGGTGAACTTGAGCGCATTGCCGATCAGGTTCGCCAGGATGCGGTGCACGATGGGGCCATCGCAGCAGGCGGTGGCTTCGCCCGTCGATTCGGCCAGTGCGATCTGTCGCTTCGCCGCGAGGCTGCGGACGGACTCCACGGCGGCGCGGAGGACCGGAGCCAATCCGGTCGCGATCTTTTGGAGCGGCATCTTGCCAGCTTCGAAGCGGCTCACGTCGAGGAGCGAGGAGATCATCTCGCTCATCTGCTGGGCGCTCGAATAACTTGCTTCCGCGATTTTCGTTTCCCGTTCGCGATTTGATTTGGCCGCGCTTATCTTTATCACCTCCAGGCCCATCATGACTGAGGCCAGCGGCGAGCGCAGGTCATGGAT
>CAYVDZ010001248.1:0-1647 GCA_964450575.1 uncultured Opitutus sp. | reverse complement strand
GAGCCGGACTTGCGCTCGTGGCTGCGTCGTCGTTTTCCGGAGGCACGGGATATCGACGACGTGGTGCAGGAAAGCTACGTGCGACTGCTACAGGCTCGGGAAGCGACGCCGGTGGCCTGTGCCCGGGCGTACCTCTTCGCCACGGCGCGGAACGTTGCGCTCGCGATTTTTCGACGCCCACAGATTTTTTCCGCGTATCCTGTAACTGATTCCGCCGTCTTGCGCATCGTTCAAGAAGGCGAGGACGTGGCTGAACAAGTCAGCACGCGACAGGAAGTCGCGGTGCTGCTCGAAGCCATTGATGCGCTACCGGGACGATGCCGTGAAATCTTCATTCTTCGCAAACTTCAGGGCGTGTCGCAGCGCCAGATTGCCGGACGCCTCGGGCTCTCCGAGCAGACCGTGCAAGTGCAGGTCGCGCGCGGCGCGAAACGATGCGTGCAGTTCCTGCGGCAGCGCGGGGTAACCGGGCGTCACGACCTCTCTTGAACGGCACCTCATGCGTGATCCCAACCACGACCTCCGAGCGATCGAGACTCTGGACGACGCGGCGTCGCTCTGGTTCGCCCGGCGCGACGCGGGGCTGAGCGCCGCCGAGGAAATCGAGTTTGAACAGTGGCTCGCGCGCGATCCCCGGCACGCGGCAGTATGGCGGGAGTTCCAGGAAGTACTGGATGAGATTCCGCCACGCGGCGACGCGACCCTCGCGCGGGCGATGAACCGCCAGCTCGTCCGTCGACAACAACGCCGCCAGAGATTTCGGCTCGCCACGTTCGCCACGGGCACATTGGCGGCCGCCGCCCGAAACAACCGCGACCGCCGTCATCTCGACCCCGCAAAGCCAGAACCTGCCGGATGGATCGACGGTGGAATTGAACCGCGGCGCAGCCATCGAGATCGATTTTACCGACGGACAGCGGCACGTGCGACTGCTGCGGGGCGAAGGCTATTTTGACGTCGCAAAAGATCCCTCGCGTCCGTTCGTGGTCGAGGTCCGAGGCGTTCGCGTCAAGGCGATCGGCACCGCGTTCTCGGTCGGCGTGGGCTCAGACCGCGTCGATGTCCTGGTAACTCACGGACAAGTGGCGGTCGCGCGGGCTCCGTTGACTCCGACCTCGCCCACGACCGGGCGCGTGATTGCAGGTGCCGGCACGCGGGTGCTGGTGCCGATTCAAAACCACCACGAACCCGTCAAGGTGGAGAACGTCGCCGCAGACGAATCGGATCATCATCTTGCCTGGCGAGGTCCGCGACTCGATCTTTCCGCGACTCCGCTCGCGGTCGCCATTGGGGCCTTCAATCGCCAGGGAGGCATTCAGCTTCGAATCGGGGATCGCGCGCTCGGAGACTTGAAGATGAGCGGCGTTTTTCGCATCGATAACGCCGAGGGATTTGCCCGCATGCTTGTGCTCAACTACGAGATGCGCACGGAACGAGCTGGCGACACGATCACGCTGTATCGCGCTCGTTGACCACCGGAAATCCCGCCGGCGGGCCGCTCCGCCAAGGCACAACGTGCGATCTCGTGAACGGCTTGGGAACTTCCTGAGATCATTTTGCAGATTTATGTAACAGATTTTCGGCCTTGGCGCATCGTTAGGACGATCCGTGTCGCCAACCCGCGACACTGCCCCACCCACCCCACAC
>CAYVDZ010001247.1:0-1647 GCA_964450575.1 uncultured Opitutus sp. | reverse complement strand
GTTGCACGTGAGTCGGAGCTTACAGATTTGTCGGTCCATCGACGGTCAGGTTCGTCGAAATGAATGTGGGAAAGGCCAGCGGAGGGTGGGGGCGTTCATCGCGCGGCGTTACGAAATTGAAACGTGCTCGCCGGCGTCAATTTGATCGATCCTGTGTTCAAGGCGGGAACATCCACAATCCGAGCCGCGACGTGTGAGGCGGAAATGTCTTCAACCACGGCCCGCAGGGTTTGGGTCGGAGAAACCTGGTAAAACACATTCATGCCGCGGCGAATCTGGAGCGGATCGACCTTCAGTTTGATGAGACCTCCGGGTCGCGGAATAATTTCACTCTCGAGCGGATGGCCGACAATCAACTGGTCGACGGGCGCGTGACTCGCGAGCAGCAGCGCCACGCGGATGAGATCATTGATGAGATCCACCGCGTCCGCTTGCGTCTGATCGATCCGGCCGAAGAGCCAGTCCACGTGGAGCTGCATCTCACGCCGCAGCGTGAAATCAATCGTGGGCCAGGAGGGCAGGCGACTCAGGTCGCGGAAGTCGACGGCAACCGTGTCGAGTTGCCCGAAACGTTCGGCCCAGGTGAGGCGTACCAGGCCGGGAACGCTGCTGAAGTTTCCATGGAGACACGTGGCGACGATGAACAGATGATCGAGTTCCTCGGAGGCGGCCTTGGAGAGCGGCGCGGGACCGGAAGAGATGAGTTGTCCCAGGGTCAGTTGGCGTTCGGCCTGCCCGCGCAGATCGATCCAACTGAGGGCACCGAGGCTGGCCATGTTGAGCGTCGGCGCGGCGAGGACATACTTCTGCGTACTGGTTTGTCGCGCTTGATACAGTTTGCCGAGCGACGCCGTGAAGCGACCGGAGGAGATCGGAGCAACGGGTTCAATCGCGCGAACGGGAGTGCGGGCGGCGCGGTCGAGCAGTGCTCGCAGGTGTTCCCAGCGATCGACTTTCTCGATCCATTGCGGCGCGTGTTTGAACCAGCGCGCGGGGGACGATTGGAAGATGTCTCGCAGGCCCGCCAAGTCGGCCGGTGGTGTGGGGTTTTCCCGGATACAGTCAACCACGGGAGCCGACGTGAGCGCGGGTTCCAGGCGCCGGATCGGCACGTTGGTGTTCAACGCGATCGCGCGGGGTCGATGGAAAACCACGAACTCCACGTGATCACGCAGCACCTTTTCGCGGCGGGCATTGATCACATCAAGCCGCGCTTGTTCTTCGGACATCAGGGCGAGGGCGACGGCGACATCCTGACGCGCCTCATCGAGTTCAACTTCCACGGGGGCGAGCGTGGTGGTGATTTCCTGCACGAAGCCGTAGGAACGTTTGAGGACCGCGCGACACTGCGTGACGAAGGCACGATATTCTTTGATCCGCGTCTCGACCGCGCGGAGTGCGGCCATGGCCATGTCGGCATAAGCGACGCCGCTCGAAAAGTGACGCGACTCGTCAGCGTCATTGATTGCGGTCGTGTTCGTCGCAGTCTGGGTGAGAATGCTCAACGTATCCAGATGCCGCCGGCTGATCAGGGTTTGAAAACGGATCCGGGTGACCTTCGTCGTCACCGTCGGGCGAACCGGCGTGCCCGGCACATCCACGAAGTCGGTGGTGAGATCGCCGAGCGAGAGATCGAGCCGGGTGAGC
>CAYVDZ010001246.1:0-1650 GCA_964450575.1 uncultured Opitutus sp. | reverse complement strand
GGTTAAAGCTATGCATCGATTGCAACGGGGAGAGTGCATCACGAGAAACGGCGCGGTCCAGTGATCGTGGCGGGAATGAGATCACTGAAACGAGCCACCTGACGAATTACAACCAACAGTCCGGGGAATGGATTTCAAACGCTTTCCGCTTATCACGTCACATCGTTGGGTTCAGTCAACTTATCAGGCTAGGCATGGACGCGGAGATTTTGGCCGGTGTGGCAGGAGCAAACGGAATGACGGACGGAGGGGGCGGACAGACAGGAATGTCTGTGTCACGCTACGGGCTCGCTGCGGCTTCGAGTAACGGGCGCAGCGCGCCGTGGACGATAAGTTCTTCACCAGGTGCGGCAAGCGCAGCGCCGATCGAAGGATGCGCGGTGCAGAGGGCGGCGATCTCCGCTTCGTTCATGACGAAGAACGCGGTCGAAAGCGCGTCGGCTTGCGCTGCACCGGGTGCAAGGGCCCAGACTCGGGTGGTGCGGAGCGCAGTTTCGCCGCTGCGCGGATTGATCACATGCGCGCCTTTCACGGCGGTGCCGGAGCCGCTGAGGGAGGCGTCGTGGAGATTGATCTCCCGGTATCCGCGGCCCTCGCCCAAGCCGGCCGACCAGCCCGACTCCGGACTCTCGGGCGGGCTGATCGCGAGCAAACTGCTGCCGCCCGAGTTCAGGCAGGCATTGCTGATGCCCCATTCGCGCAGCGTGGCAGCCATGCGATCGAGCGCGAAGCCTTTGCCCACGGCGCCGAGGTCGAGGCGGAGCCGGTCGACATGGGATGTCACCGTGTGCGTGGCGGGATCGAGGGTGAAGGGCGGCAGGTCGGCCGCGAGTTCGGGTGGACGCTTCGAGGCAAAGCCAGGATCAAACGCGCGCTGTGTGGCGATGGAGATATCGGCGGCGATCAAGAGGCAGTCGAACGCATCCTCGCTCAAGAGGGTGGACGCTCCGCGCGGAAGCCGATTCGCGCGGGAGATGTCGCTCGATTCGATAAAGCGGCTCAGCTCGCTCTCCAAGCGCTCGAGTTGGCGGAAGGCGGCCGTCGCAACTTGTTTCGCGTAGTTGTAATCTTCTTCGGCGATCGCGACTTCGAAGTAGGTCACCATCGCTTCGTGCTGGAACCGGTGGACGGTCATCGGGAGAGGAGTAGATCAGAGGTCGCGAGTTGGGCGTCGTCGGATTGAAGGCGTCGATCAGAGCAGAAGGCGCGACCGCTGGGCGCACCGGATCCGAGACGGAGCCGGTCGGCCCTTCTCCGCTTCAGTACGGGCACGCCACTTGGGCGCGTTGGAGGCAACTCCCTCCACTTCAACGGTGGCGATGCCGCGATCATGGGTGGGATGTCTGGGTCTGCTCTCGCCGGGGCGTCCGCCCGCGCCAGATTTTCCAGCGGAGTCCGAGCATGGCCGCCGCGGGCCGCCACCAGAGCCGGCCCAGGCCGTATTTGGAATCTCCATACTGCCGGGCGTGATGCCGCACCGGCTTTTCGCCCACCCGGAAGCCGGCGGCAACGGCCAGCGCGGGGATGAAGCTCTGCATCAGTTCCATGGGAAAAAACGACGTCCGCACTTCGCGTCGCATCACGCGCAACTGACAACCGGAGTCGTGCACGCCGTCGCGAAGGATGGCCCCGCGGACGACGTTCGCGACG
>CAYVDZ010001245.1:0-1651 GCA_964450575.1 uncultured Opitutus sp. | reverse complement strand
GGATTTCATGGGCTCGCTCCGCGCTCTCAATTTTTGAGCGTATTGAGTTCGTCGACCTGGATGGTCATCCGCTTGCGGAAGAGGGCGACGATGATGGCCAGACCCACGGCAACCTCCGCGGCGGCAACGGTGAGGATGAAGAAAACGAAAACGTTGCCGTCCATCGTGCCGTTGTAGCGCGAGAAGGCCACCAGCGCCAACGTCGATGCCACGAGCATCAACTCGAGGCACATGAAGACCACGAGGGTATTTCGGCGGATAAGCACGCCGAGCAGCCCGATCGCAAAAAGGACTACACTGAGCACCAGGTAGGAATCGAGGGTCGGTGAAATCATGTCGTGAAGGATCGGATACAGACGTGCGGAACACGGGATGGCCCGACCCGCAGCGTGGCGTGATGGCGGCGATTCCGGCTCATCACTTGATGTCCCCCATGCCTTCGAAGCGCTTGCTGAGGACAATGACGCCCAACATCGCGATCAGGAGGAGAAATCCCAAGATCTGCACCGGGAGCAGGTAAGTCGTGAACAGCTGATACGCATAAAGTTTCAGCGATGCTCCCAGCGCCGGGATCGTCGACGGATCCGGCGTCGCCACCGAACCGCGGGCGACAAACGAGACAATCCCCAAGGCGACCAAACCAACCGCCAGGATGCGGGCGACGAGCGGGAGACCGGTGATGCGCGGTCGATCGACGCCCTTGGTGTCGAGCAGCATGATGATGAACAGAAACAGCGCCACAATCGCGCCCGCGTAGACGAGCAGCAGCAGGAACGCCAGCAAGTAGGCGTCGAGCGCGACGAAGAGTCCCGCCACGCCCACCAACGACAACAACAGGCACATCGCGGCGTTGACGGCGTTCTTGTTCAAGACGACGCCCAGCGCGGTCACGAGCGTGAACACGGCGAAGAGGTTGAAGAGGAAGGTGCCCATCGGAATCAGTAGAGAGTAGCGAGTAGTGAGTAGCGAGAAGCCGGCTCACGCAGCAGCGCGGACATTCTCGACGGCGAAGAATGGTCCGGCACTTCTGAAAATGGATTCTTTAGATGATTCGTCATGCTCGCTACTCACTACTCGATACCCGCTACTTCAGCCCTCAGTGCCCCCCGTTACCGGCCTCCTCGGCATGTTTCTTTTTATCCCACTTGAAATGTTGATCGGGCAGCGTGCCTCCCAGCTCGTAGAGCCGCTCCTTGTTGTTGATCATTTCCTCCCGCGTGTAACCGGTCATCGAATACTTCTGCTGGAGGAAAATCGCCTCCTCCGGGCAGACTTCCTCGCACATCCCGCAGTAGATGCAGCGCAGCATGTCGATCTCGAACTCCCGGGGCGCACGCTCGACGTGGCCGTGCGGGGAATCGGGGGGGATTTCGCCCGGAATAATCCGGATCGCCTTCGGCGGACAGACAAACTCGCAGAGCTGGCACGAAACGCATTTCTCGCGGCCGTTCGGATCCTTTACCAGCGTGGGCACGCCCCGATAGCCAGTGGGAATCGCCGGGCGCTGTTCCGGATACTCGAGCGTCTCCTTGGGCCGGACGAGGTGTTGCCAGGTCGTCTTCAATCCCGCCATGATCTGCGGGACATAGGTGCGCTCCACGAAAGTGAGCGGTTTGCGTTCGAGAGGGACGATGGCCATGGCGGGTTATGA
>CAYVDZ010001244.1:0-1653 GCA_964450575.1 uncultured Opitutus sp. | reverse complement strand
ACGCTTGGGCGAATCAATTTATTGGCCCAGGATACGCGTATCGGTCGGGCTGGGGCGTCTGACGGAAGTCGGGCCTGCGCGGGCGCATGGACCGAAGCCGCGCTCAAGGACGGGCCCGTACTCCTTTCGGGCTCTAAGGTCGGGCGTTTGCCAGGGGCTGCGCTGCGACTCCAGGAAACCGATACGTCGTGTTGAAGATCAGGTCGATCCGCTTCGAGACGTAGACGCGGACCTTGATCCGGCCGCTGTGCGGGTCAACGGGGGTGGCCTTGCCTTCGACCCGGCGTTCGAGCCCGTCTGCGCGGATGGCCAGGCCGGTGAACTCAATGGCTTCGCCCGCCTCGAGTTGGTGCAGCGCGTCGTTGGAGACGTTGATGCGCAGTCGGCCGGCCTCGCTGGAAAATAGAAACGGGAAGACTTTCGCCGTGTAATCGGCCTCATACACGCCCGCTGTTCGCACGAACGGCGGCGTCGTCATGGTCACTGAGCCAATATAAATCGACGTTTTGGCCGCGGCGATCTCGGCGCGATCAAACCGGGTCAGGTTGCGTTCAGCCGCGCCGACCAAGGCGGTCGTCACGACGAGGAAAACCAGCCCGAGCAGGGGACACAGACGAGGCATGCGGGCACTTTGAGAACACAGGTGGGGGCCGCAAGTGCTGAGACGCTGTGCGGGTCGCTCCGATATTTCGCGTTGCGCGGTTTGGCGGCCCGGCCTCATCTCTGAGCCTTATGGCCAAGCCTTCCCACGTGACCTGGGGCGGCCGGTTTTCCACCGGTCCCGCCGAGTTGATGCTGCAATTCAGCGAATCCGTCTCCTTCGACCGCCGTTTGGCGCCATTCGATGTGGCTGGCAGCAAGGCGCATGCGGCGATGCTGGCGCATGTCGGACTGATCACCGACACGGAGCGCGATGAAATCCACACTGGACTGGATGCCGTGCTGGCGGAGATCCAAGCCGGTAAATTTCGCTGGGAGGTGAAGCTCGAGGATGTGCATATGAACATCGAGCAGGCGCTGACGAAGAAGGTGCCCGCGGCCGCCAAGCTCCACACCGCGCGGAGCCGGAACGATCAGATCGCGACGGACATGCGGTTGTTTTTCAAACATGCCTGCGGAGTTTTGCAGGAAAAGATTCTTGGCGCCGAGCGGGCTTTGCTGGCCGCCGCGGAAGCGAATCGCGACGTATTGATTCCTGGATACACCCATTTGCAGCGGGCCCAGCCGGTTTTTCTGACGCACCATTTATTTGCCTGGCTGGAAATGCTGGAGCGCGATCGGGCGCGGTTGGGTGACGTCGCGGCGCATGCCAATTGGTGTCCGCTCGGGGCGGGAGCGATCGCGGGAACAACGTTGCCGATCGACCGCGAATTCACGGCCAAGGCGCTGGGTTTCGTCGATGCGAAAGGCCGGCCGCAGGTCACGCAAAACTCGATGGATACGGTGGCGGACCGGGATCTGTTCATCGAGTTCGCGAGTGCGTGCGCTCTCTTCGGAGTGCATCTTTCACGCATCGCAGAGGATCTGATTCTGTGGATGAGTTCGGAGTTCAAATTTGTGGAGCTGCCCGACGCGTTTTGCACCGGCTCGTCGTTGATGCCGCAAAAGAAGAACCCTGATTCATGCGAACTGTTGCGCGGCAAGTCGGCGCGG
>CAYVDZ010001243.1:0-1660 GCA_964450575.1 uncultured Opitutus sp. | reverse complement strand
GCCAACTCCCGAGCGCCGAGTTTGTGGAAGTCCGCGTTGGCGAGCATTGCATTGATGTCTGTAACGATGGCTAGCGCCTCCTCGCGATTATCCGTTCCGAGTCCCCGCCGCACTCGCACCCCGTCAATCATGGGGTGGCAAAAGATGACGCACAGCTTTTGGCGTCCTCGACTCAAGCTGGCTTTGTAAATGGTTTCCATGTTGTTCATCGTTGTTCAGTGCGCGAATCTATGTCGGCCGGCAACACGTATTATGAACAACAATGAACAACACCGCAGCGGCGACACTCATTTTGGCTTTTGGCAAACGCAGCATCCAGCTTTTCGAGGATGGCTAAGGAGCGGAAGCGGGTTTCGGTGTCGAACTCCGCGATGCTGATGGTGGCCAGTTCCTCCATGAGTTCGTTGATACCCATGGGGCGGTGCTTGGCCAGCTTGCGCAGGCGGAAGTGTTTGTCGTCGGGCAGGCGGTATGGCTGCCGTAACTGGATCGACTTGCGTGTCACTATCTCGACCACGGCGTGGAATGGTCGGGGTTGCACCAATTCATCGCATCGATCGCACCCGGCGGAGCGGAAACAGCCGGCCGTGCCACCGGGCGCCGTCGCACTCAAGGATACGTCACGATCTGCGCGGTCACGTCGGTGCCGTTTTGCTCGAGGCGGGCCTGGTTCGTCCGGACGGGCAAGGCGCCGTGGTGCGAGGTGCTGCCGGCGGTGAACTTGAGCTGAGGGAGGCCGGATACTTGGACGGCACTTCCGAGGGCCTCTTCAAACGCGCTCAACGACTGGGCGCATAAGTTTTTCTCGCCGGAAACCCACGAGTGTCTGCTCTGTGGCTTCACCTATAGCATGATCGGCATGATGGCACCGTGGAAGACCTTCATCGAGCGCCCGCGTGCAGTCCAGGCTCTAGAGCTGGCAAGCTGCCTCGGGCGGGCCGTCTTGGCAGGACCCATGCAATTGAACCACGGATGGACCCGGATAAAGACAGATTTCCAGAGGACGAATTGGGCAACGCGGCGGTTTTTCCAAGCTCAACGGGCAAGGGCAGCGTCCCGATTGCCTGACTCTGAGATATTCGCTCCGTATCCGTGTCTATTCGTGTTCATCCGTGGTTCTCCACTGCATTTTTACGGCTTAGGCACGTGCACTTCGCGTTCCCGCTTCACGGCACTTCGTAGATTTCGACGAGCGCGACACCGGTGGTGTCGCCCGCGCCGCTGGCCTGCACGGTGTAGCTGCCGGGCGACAGCGTGACGAGCAGGGCGGCGTCCAAGCTGCCCTCGGCCAGCGCAAACGCCCCGACGCGGTCCAGCACGGCGCGCAGGGTCGCGAGGTTGGGCGCGTCGCCCCAGTTGTCGTTGGTGAAGATGGGCTGCGCGCCGGCGAAGAGCGTGAGCACCGGATCCGCCAACACGCCCGCCACACCGAAGCCTGCGAGCGCCGGGCCGGCCGCGCGGATGAGCAGGGTCTTCGCCGCGGTGCCTGTGATCACGTAGCCAGGGATCATGACGTTGGCTCCCGCACCCACGATTCCGCGGGTCGCGAGATTGACAAAGCTCCCCCGCCCTATCGTGCCCGGTGCGTCGGCTTCGTAGATTTCCACGAGCGCCACGCCCGTGCTCGCCCCCGCGCCTCCGGCTCGCCCGGCGCCTACAC
>CAYVDZ010001242.1:0-1660 GCA_964450575.1 uncultured Opitutus sp. | reverse complement strand
TGGGCCATGGTTGGTCTCCACGCTCGGTTCGAATCGATATCATGATATCAAATCACGCGTTTCTGGGCTGCCTGATAAAATTGCCCCATCAAAGTCTTCGTTTTTTTCGGGCTGATCCGGCAGCCGCAAGACGACCCCGTCGCCGCCGACGCAAGAGTGGAAACCAAACTGCCGCTGCTCGACCTGAATGACGACGGGGCGATAGCGGAATTCATTCTTGGATACCTCTAGCTCGGGTAGGCGGGGCAAGGTGGCTGTAGTTGCGCGGATATGATTGCTGGAGGGGTGGTATGTCGTGTACTTGGAAGCCCGATCCGAGAGGAGTGGTTGGCAAGCAGGCAATTCGCTCGAGTCGCGCGGGTATGATTAGACACTTGGAGATGAACATGACACCAATCGAACCGGCACTAATCGCGAAGTTACAGAAGCTCCCGCCGCAGCGCCTGGCGGAGGTCAAGGACTTCGTGGAGTTTCTCGCCGCCCGCGAGGAACGCTCCGCTGCCGGCGTGCGTCTGGGCGAGTCGTTGGCCCGGCTCGATGCCTTGGACCTGCCGCCGATCTCGGATGAGGAGATCGAGGCGGAGATTCAGGCTGCTCGTCAGGATCGCGCCGCACGCCGCGCCTGATTGTGCGGCTGGTGCTGGATACGAATACGCTGGTGTCCGGAGTGATCTCGCCAGCCGGCCCGCCGCGCCGTCTGCTCGATGGCGCAAGAACGCAGGTCTTCGAGTTATGCAGCAGCGCAACATTATTGGCCGAGTTGCTCGATGTGCTCTCGCGCGAAAAGTTCATCACGCGCTTGGAGCAGGCCGGCCTGACGCCACAGAACATCGTCGCAGAACTGCGGCGCTTCGCCACCATGGTCGCGCCCCAGGAAGTCCCGCGCGTAATCGAGCACGATCCCGATGACGATCATGTGCTCGCCTGTGCCTTCGCCGGACGGGCCGATCTGATTGTCTCCGGCGATAAGCACCTGCACCGCTTGGGCGGCCAGTATGAGGGCATCCCCATCGTTACCGCCGCAGACGCGGTACGGCGCATCATCGGATGAAGAAGAGCCCGCAAGGTGGGACTCGATGTCGCGTGGGTATGTCGAGCGTTATGTAATTAGTCCATTCGCCGTCACTGGCGGAAAATAGCTGCCGTATAAATTTTTTGGGAGTCCCCATGAGCACCGTGCCGATGTCCACGAAAGGCCGGATCGTGTTGCCGGCCGCTGTGCGCAAGGCCCTAGGTCTGAAACCGGGCATGCGGGTTATTCTCGAACTGGACGGCAAGGGTGTCCGGCTGACGCGCGCTCTGGAGAAAAAGACCCCCCGCGGAAAGCAATTCGATCTCCGCTCAACTATACCGGGCCCGTGGTGCCGATCAGTGCCATGCGCGTGACCAAGTACAAGGGTTGAGCGGCGCTGCGCGGCGGCCGCACGCGCAGCGAGTGTCCCAAAGATGTGAGTCGTTCATGGCCGACGGGAGCCACTGATAAAATGTCGCGATGCTAATTTTCTGCCTCGTGAGGTATTCCGGCAGCGGCAAGACGATCTTGATCGATCAGCTCTTCTCGCGTTTCGCCGTGCTCGGGCTCCTCAAGTGAACAAGGGGCTGCTCTCGGTCGACGAAGCGCTCGAAGTGCTGGTGGGCGGCGCGAAGCCGGTGGCCGAGA
>CAYVDZ010001241.1:0-1675 GCA_964450575.1 uncultured Opitutus sp. | reverse complement strand
ACATACAGCTCGGTGCGGTCGATGTTGCGCTCGACGACCTCGACGCCGAGCTCGGCCCGGTAGAGCTCGATCAGCGACTCGCGCGTGATGCCCTCGAGGATGTCGGCCGACACCGGCGGCGTGATGACCTTGCCGTCGCGGACCATCATGAAACACGCGCCCGGACTCTCGGAGACCTCGCCCTGGTCGTTGAGCATGATCGGCGGTCCGAAGCCGTTCAGTTTCGCCTCGACCTGCGCGAGGCGCGCGTTGTGGTAATTGGCCGCGGCCTTGACGCGTGAGGGCGAGGCATTATCCGAGTTGCGCCGCCACGTGCTGACACATGAACGGATGCCCTTGAGCGCCGCGGCGGGCGGGCGCGCATAGGCCAGCACGAAAGCGCCGGTCTCGATCAGCCCGGGCTCCCAGGCGTGCGTCTCGCCCACGCCGAAATACGCCACCGGGCGGAAGTGCACGCCCTCGGCGAACTTGTTGGCGCGGAAAAGCGCCTTGAAAGCCGAGGTGAAGTCTTCGTCGGTGTAGGCAATCGCCAGCCGCATGATGTGCATCGACTGGCGCAGGCGGCGCAGGTGCTCCTTGTTCCTGAAGATGTAGAGCTCGCGCTCGTCCTCGTTCCAGTAGGCGCGCATGCCTTCGAAGACGTTGGCGCCGCGCAACAGCGCCTCGGCAGTTACGTGGATCGTCGCGTTTTTCCACGGCACGATCTTCCCATTCATCCAGATGAAGTCCGCTGTGCCGGCCATCGCTTGCTCCTGTTATGCGTGCCGCGCACGCGGCCCGGCCCGATGGTACTTCGATCGCGCAGGCGCGGGAGTCGGCGTTTCGCTTTTCGACAGGGCGCCTCCAGACTCCACTTGAAGCGGGCGGGCGCCTGCCCAAAGGCGCGGAGGCCAGCCGGGAACCGGTGTATTACATCTGCCTTCACAAGTGATACACTGCCAGGCATGGCCAGGTCCCTCAACGCGCGACTCCCTCCCAAAGTGGAGCAGAAGCTCGCGGACTACTGCGCGAAGCGCGGCGTCACCCGCTCCGAGGCGGTCGTACGGGCGCTGGACCGGTATCTCGATGCGGCCTCCGGGGGCGCGAGCGCCTGGTCGCTGGCGGTGGACCTGATCCCGGAGAGAGGTGCGGCGGCCATCCAGTCGGAAAATGCGCGCGAGCTCGCCCGCAAGGCGTTCCGTGGCTCGCGCACTCGTTGACACCGGCGCGATCGTCGCGCTGGTCAACCGTTCGGATCGTCACCACTCGGCGGCAGCCGAGTGGTTTGCATCGGTCCGCGGCGGGCTGCTGACCACTGAAGCCGTGATGACCGAAACGGCTTACTTGCTTGCCGCGTCGCCAGCGCACCAGCGTGCCGCGCTGCATTGGGCCCAACGCGTGCGTGCCGCCGGAATGATGAATGTCGAAGCCGTGGACGACCATTCGGTCCTGGCGGCCATCATCCAGCGCTACGCGAGCCTGCCTTGCGACTACGCGGATGCGACGCTGATTGCGCTCGCCGAGCGCACCGGCGTGAGCGCAATCGCGACGATCGACCAGCGCGATTTTTCCGTCTATCGCATCAAGGGGCGCAAGCGCTTCCGCGTTCTCATCGGGTGATACGTTGTTCCCGCACACGGCCGATGGCAACATATCCCCCGCGGACACAGTAGTGGCGCGGTATCCATGCAGAAAA
>CAYVDZ010001240.1:0-1677 GCA_964450575.1 uncultured Opitutus sp. | reverse complement strand
ATTCTATACAGGTGACCCGCGGTCCGTATATACAGCGTTCCGTCTGCCACCGCATAAGAAGCGAGCGAGCGCTCAGCGAGTTTGTTCTCGGCCAGTTTCACGAACTCACGTGACGCCTTCACCACCGTGCCGGTCCCGTTCTCGTTTTGAAAATAGATTTTCCCTTCCGCCGCCACCGGCGACGACGAGTAATTGCCTTCGATCCGCTCCTGCCAGTGCAACGTTCCCGTGCGCGCATCGAAACAACTCGCCAATCCGATATCCGCCACGGCGTAGAGTTCGTCGCCCACCACCACGACCGACGGCGTCAGCGGCGCCCCCTTGGTTACCCGCCACGCAATATGCGTATCCGTGACATCCCCTTCACCGTCGACGCGGATCGCCAGCAGATCGGCGCGTCCGTAACCCGTCGCGACAAAAACCAACCCGTGTGCAAACACCGGCCGCGGCACCACCGAGTAACCGCTCCCGTAGCGCGCGCGCCAGATTTCCCGCCCGTCCTTTGGGTCCAGCGCCGACACCGCGCCGCTGCCCGGCGTGATGATTTGCGTTTGCCCGTTCACGCTGATGACAAGCGGCGTCGCGAACGAAAAGTTCTGCCGCACCGTCGCGGTCCGCGGCACTTTCCAGAGCACCTCGCCACTCGCTTTATCCAGCGCTGCCACAAACGGATCCTTTGCACCGTCAGCGTTGATGATCAACCGGTCGCCCACCAGCGCCGGCGAACCGCCACTGCCATGCACCGGATCGTAGCTCAGCCGGTTGTTTCGCCACAGGATCCTGCCATTCAGGTCGAGACCCGCCGTCCCGTGATGCCCGAAGTGCACATAAACGCGGTCCCCATCGATGATGGGCGTCGGGCTCGCTGGACTGTTCTTGGCATGCGTCGGCTGCGCACTCGCCTCCGACGCGGTAAACACCTCCGTCTCCCAAAGCGCCCGCCCCGTCGCTTCATCAAACGCCATCGCGCGCAACGACACGCCTTCCGCCGCGCCCGCTCCCGCGATGCCGGTCGTGAGAAAAATGCGCCCACCCGCAATCACCGGCGAGGACCAACCCGCGCCCGGCACCGGCTGCCTCCACACGACGTTCTTCTCCGACGACCACTCGACCGGCAACCCGACCGCCGTCGCGGTTCCCTGTCCGGTCGGCCCGCGAAACTCCGGCCAGTCGCCTGCGGCACAAACACTGTTCAAGCTCAAGATCAGCCCAGCGAGTAAGCGTAGTTTCGTCATCGAAGTCGGGTAAAACGTATCGATAATGAGCTTCCAGTATTTATCCACCTCGATCGCTTGGAAGAAAATCGGGAAATTGGAAAAGTGGGAAATCGGAAAACACTCCAGGCGCCCAGGCATTGGCCACACGGAGCTCAATCCAGGCACTTGCTCTGTTCGCGTGAAATCTCTGCGCCCTCTGCGAACTCCTGTGAAACGTCAGGATGTAGTCAGGTCTGACGGATCGATTTTGTGGCTTGCAAGCTGGCCCGGGTGAGCGCGCCTCGATCCGTACTGGAAACTCACAAAACGCGCCTCGACCCGCTGCTATGGGTCGTAAAGTAGTGCGCCGTCGGTCTTCGCCTTGCCGTCTCGCGGCTGGCGAGGCCGAGCAATCTCGTGTGGCAGAGTGCGGCCGAGGGAGTCAGGCTTTAAGTTTTTCAGTGAGTGCCTGAATCTGCAA
>CAYVDZ010001239.1:0-1677 GCA_964450575.1 uncultured Opitutus sp. | reverse complement strand
GTGACGGCGCGGGCGAGGAGCCATATCCCCTTCAACCCTTCTTCCGCGATATGGAACGTTTTTTGGTTCTGGAGGTGGGTGGCCACTATTTTGACACGATGAGTTTCCTGCTCGGCCCCATCGTCTCCCTGCACGCCACTCTGCGTAGGCGCAACCCCCGGATCCGCGGCGAGGACGCAGCACTCATCACCTTGGAATTTGCGGGCGGCGTCACCGCCGTTTTCGACGCCGACCGCACTGCCTGCACCGAAAAGGTTCGGCCACCCGTCAACGGCCACGCCTTCATTGAGGGCGAGCATGGGAATCTCCGGCTCGACGAGCAGGGCGCGATTTTCATCCAGCGACGGGGAGCGTGCGAGGAACGCCACGCCTATGAGCTGCCGCCAGGCTATCGCGGCGGCAGCGCGATCGCCGCTCAGCGGCATTTTATCGAGTGCCTGCGGACGGCCTCGCCCTTCGAAACCGACGGCCGCGACTACCTCGGCATCGAACGTGCGGTCGATGCATGCTATCGCTCGGCCAGACAGCGCACGGTCGAGATTCTGGCTTAGTCACGGGCTCCTGCCTGCGCGCCGCCCGCGGAAAACAGGCTTGCAGTTCAATCCGCGCCGACCTGAATACTGGATACAGTATTATCGTTGGTCAACCTACGCAATGTCAGCCGCTCCAAATCTCCAGGCTTCGGTTCCCGTGATCGGGCTCGTGCATGCAACCCTCGCCGCCGTGCAGCCCATGGTCGCGGCATTTCGCCGCCATGCACCGGACGTGACCTTGCTTCACTTTCTCGACGAGGGCTTGCTGCCGCTCGTAAACCGCTCCGGTCTCACCCCCGCGACCGTGGGCGAGCTCGAACGGCTCGTGGAGCGAGCCGCCGCCTCCGGGGCGACCGGGGTGTTATTGACGTGCTCGGCGTATTCCCCCGCCGTGCCGGCGGTGCAAAGCCACTTCGCCATTCCGGTAGTGAGCGTCGACGAGGCGATGTTGCGACACGCGCTCGAACACGGCGCGCGCATCGGGGTGGTCGCCACCGTTGAGGCCGCCGGACCTACCACCGCCAATCTGCTCCGCGACTACGCCGCCGAAGCCGGCCGCACGATCGAAGTCGCCGTGCGCGTGGTGCCGGAGGCGTTCTCCGCCCTCAAGGCCGGTGATGAAGTGCGTCACGACGCCATGGTGCGTGAACAGATCGTCGCGCTCCTTCCCGCCTGCGACGTGATCGTCCTCGCGCAGATTTCCATGGCGCGCGCCCTCACGGGCGCACCCGCCTACGCCAAACCGGTCCTTACCAGTCCCGAGGTGAGCATCCGCGCTCTTCTCGCCCGCCTACCCAAGCCAGTCGCATGAAACTATCCTACCCGATCGCTACCCCCGAAGTCCGCGCGGCCATCCTGGGCGCCAAAGGCGCGCCCGGGGAGATTCTCCCCACGCTCCGTGACGCCGGCTACGCAGCCGTCGAGCCGTTTGTCGGCGATCCGGAGGCCTTCGACTCGTCCGCGTGGATCGCCGCCGTGCAGCGGAGCGGCCTCGTCGTCGCCGCGCTCGGCACCGGTCCCGTCGTGCTCGACCACACACTGACGTTCACCGATCCCGCCGCCTCCGTGCGACGAGCCGCCGTCGCCCGCGCCAACGCCATCGTCGATCTCGCCGCGCGCCTCGGCACACAGGTCAATATTGGGA
>CAYVDZ010001238.1:0-1680 GCA_964450575.1 uncultured Opitutus sp. | reverse complement strand
GACGAAATCGCGGAAGGCGACGACGCGTTCAGCGCGGACATGAAGGTCTATTTCGACAAGGCCAACAATCTCTACCAGCAGACCCTCCGACCCATGCTGGAGGCGCAGCACTCGCTGACATTCGAAGCGGCGGCCGCACTGCCGGTGAGCGACCCAAAGCGGGCTGCGCTGCGCAACGACGACCGCTTGATTAAAACCCTGCTGCTGGCGGCGCTGGCACCAGCGGTGGAGTCATTGAAAGCCATGACTCCGCAGCGGCTGGCCGCGCTGAATCACGGCACGATCCGGTCCTTTGTTCAGGGGCAGGAAGCGCAGCTGGTACTGCAACGGTGTAAGGACTGGGCAGCACGCGTGGGCCAGCTGAGCGTGCAGGAAGGGGCGGGGGGCACGTTCACCATTTCCCTGCAGGTGACGGACCTCGACATGCGGCCGATCCTTGAGCGGGCGGAGTCCGTGGATAATCACGGCAACCGTGTGGCGCGAATGAAGGGGCTTATTTTCGAGGCGCTCGGCATGGCTGATCACCAGGAGCTGTTCTTCCGTTATCCGTTCCGCTGGCGCGGAACGGACCGCGAGGCCGAGGTGCTCTTCGGCAACGTGCGGGAAATGAGCGACGAGCAGCTGGAGACGCGGGGCAGCGAGTGGAAAATCATCATCGACTATCCGTTCGATCGCGCGGGCCACAATCTGAACGACGATCTTGAGCACTTGTCGCGGTTTCGTGCTCTGGCGATTGTCGCGGAAAACTGGACCGTTTGCTGGATACCGGGGTTCCTGAATCACGAGGCACAGAAATCGATCGGAACCCTCGTCCGCCTTGAGCACATCCTGGAACCGAATCGATTCCGGACGTTCGTGGCGCATCTGTCCGAGCAGAACCAGGCCGCCGCGCGACCGCTGTTGGAAAGCCAGCGCGACCAACTGAAGGGGCAACTCCGCGTCCAGATCGAAGCGCTCTACGGGCTCCGCGAGCCGCAGTCGCAATACGCCGATCCCGCCAATCAGCTCACCGGTGCGGACCACCTGCAGTCGCTATGTCAATTGAGTCTGCAGCCACCGGTCGCGGCCAATTTGGGCGATGCGCTTAACGGCATCCTCGACCAGGCGCTCGCTTACCAGTTTCCCGCGGCGCCGGTGTTTGAAGATGAGACCCGGTTTTCCAAGGGGACTGTCACCAAGGTGCTCGAAGTCGTCGAGATGGCCCTCGCGACGACCGAGCCCAGTGTGGTGATCACCGATCCCGCGGTGCGCAAGATCGCGCGTCAGATCGCAAATCCGCTTAAGCTCGGCGAAATGCATGAAACGCGTTTCCAACTCGGCCATCATTGGCGCAGCCACTTTGCTCAGCGTCACGCCCGTGACGCGGGACAACCGGTGACAGTCCAGCTCGTGCGCAAGTGGCTCGATGAGCCGCAACCGATGGGTTTGCCGAAGCTCGCGGCGGATCTGGTGGTCCGAGTATGGGCAGAGCAGACCAATCGTGGATTCTACGCCCAAACCAGCGCCAGCCTGAGTGCCATCCCGGCGCCGGCGGTGGGGGACCTGCTGGATGAGATGGAGCTGCGGGAGGTGAGTCTGCCGACCCAAGGGGAATGGAACACCGCGGTAGATCGGGTGAAGGGAATTTTTGGAATCGATGGCACGTCCGCGTTGGTAAATGCCAACAACGTTTCCGCGTTG
>CAYVDZ010001237.1:0-1683 GCA_964450575.1 uncultured Opitutus sp. | reverse complement strand
GGCCAGCACCGTGGCGACCCACCAATCCCGCGGCGTGGCGGACCCGGTATGGCGGGCGAGCGTTGAGACCAAATGACGTTCCACGAGCGCGCGCATGGCGGCGACGGATTCGCCATTGCCGCCCGGCAGCACCTCGGGAGGAAAAGGCGCCGGCAGGGCAGGTCGGGGAAGGGTACGGGAGGAGCTTTTATCGGCGGTAGTCGGCATGGGAAATGAGAAGGGTGGTAAAGAAGGAACCGTGCCAGCGCGAGCGCAGGTTACGGCCTTATTTCTGGAATCGGCGGGCGAGTTCGCTGTGGTTGAGTTCGATGTAAGTGGGTCGGCCGGATGGGCTCGTCAGGGGTGAACGGGTGGCAAACAACTCCGCGACGAGCCGGCGCAATTCGCTTTCATCGGCACGATCGGACAAACGAATAGCCCGACTGGCGGCGAGTCGCGCGAGTTCGTCGCGCGCCAACAAGGTATCGCGATCAGGGATGGATCCGTCCCGAAAGGCCCCGAGCAGGTCGCGCAGGAACGGCTCCGCATCGGAGGGCTCCATCCACGCGGGCACGGCTTCCACTCGAAAAAAGTTTCGCCCGAACTCCGCGATTTCGAAGCCATGCCCGTTGAGAAATTCCAATCGGTCGAGCAACAACGCCGAGGCGATCGCATCGAGTTCCAACGGGATGGCCAACAGCAGGCGCTGGCTCGGCACCGCGCCGGCGCGAAACTGCTCCCGCAGTCGTTCGAACCAGATCCGCTCATGCACCGCCCGCCGGTCGAGCAAGACGAGGCCCGCGGCCGTTTCAAACAAGGCGTAGTTGCCATGTGCCAGCCCCACAAACCTCCAGTTGGGGACGGTCGGCACCGGCGCCAAGGCAGGGCGTCGGTCGTCCATCGCCGGGCGGACGGCCTCCGGACGAGGCGCCACGGCAGCGACCGGCGCATCTGGTCCGGAGCGGGCCACGGACGCCGGCCGCACCGAAACGGGCGCCGCGAACGAGCGAAGATCCGCTCGAAACAGGGGCGGCGGCGGCGCCATGCCGACGGCCGCAGCGTTCCCCAGGACATGCGCTGGTTTTGCCGTTGCAGGTAGCTCCGACGACGAAGGCGAAGCGCCGCTCGCGGAACTCGCGAGCGCTCCCGCGAGTGGCGGCGTCACGGTGGCTTCGCCATTTCGCGTCGCGGTTTCAGGCCGCGCGACCGGCTCCATCGGTGCGCCCAGTTCCCGCAAGCGGTGCAAGACGGACCGGATCACAAAGCCACGGACCTGAGGCTCGCTGCGAAACCGCACTTCGCGTTTCGCCGGATGCACATTCACGTCGACCGCCGCGGGATCGCATTCGAAAAATACGAACGCCAGCGGATACCGCCCTTTCGGCACTGACTCGTGATAACTCTCGATCAACGCGTAGTTGAGCGTGCGGCTGTCGACCGGCCGCGCATTCACAAACACGATCATCTCGTGCCGCGTCGACCGCCCCACTCCCGGCCGGCCGATGAGCCCGCTCAGCCGCAGCCCCGGTTCCACACTCTCGATTGGCACCAGCGCCTCGGCGATTTGCCGCCCGAAAATTTCCGCGATCCGCTCGCCAAGCGTGGAGCACTCCGGCGAACGAAAAATCACCCGGCCGTCCTCGATCAAGATGAACGCGGTTCGCGGACACGCCAGGGCGTACAACCGCACAGACTGAACGATGT
>CAYVDZ010001236.1:0-1684 GCA_964450575.1 uncultured Opitutus sp. | reverse complement strand
GGAGGAAAATGACGATCACCGCGATGATGAGACCCGAGCGAAAACCATCGAGCAGCTGATCCAGCGGCACCACTTGACCGCGGAAATCAACCTTGGTCCGGGCTTCCGGCGGCGGGCCGGCATCCGTAATCGCCTGCCGAATCGCCCGTGTCACCGTACCGAGATCGGAGCCATGGATGTTCGCGGTGATGCTGACGACCCGCGCCAGATTATAGCGTTCATACGTCCCCACCGCGGTGCCCTGAGTGATTTGGGCAATATTGCGTAGCAGGACCGGCTGGCCCGTGCTCGCGCTGACGGGCACGTTGCCCAAATCCTCAAGCGAGGTCGTGTTCGCCTCGGGAATCTGAACCTGCAAATTAAAGCTGATCCCGCTTCCAGGATCCGCCCAAAAAATCGGAGTCGTGAACCGACTCGAAGTGGTTGCGGCCACCAATGAGCGCGTCACATCGGACATCTGCACGCCGAGCAAACCGGCCCGCTCGCGATCGACGTTCACGTTGACCGTCGGATAGTCGAGGGTCTGCGCAATCTGAATGTCTCGCAGCGACGGAATCGTCTTCATGCGCTCGATGATCTTGTCCGCGTAAGCCTTGCTGACCGGAAGGGCCGATCCGCTGATGGCAATTTCCACCGGAGTCGGCGACCCGAAGCTCATCACCCGCGAAACAATGTCCTGCGGTTCGAATGAAAAGCGCACGTCGGGCATCTCCCGCGCAAAGACTGCCCGCAGTTTCTCCTTGAAGTCTTCGATGCGAATACCGGTGTCGGGCTTCAGCTGTACCGCGAGCCAGCCTTCCTCGGGACCGCCATTCCACAAGTGAACCAAATTCACCGGGAAGCTCGAATTGTGCACGCCGACCATGCCAATCGAAACATCGATCGCCTCGGGTCCGCCGGCTTCCCGCCCAATGATATCGAGCACCTTTTTCGACAACTGCTCGGTGATTCCCACTTGAGTGCCACTGGGCGCCCGCAGACGAAGCGCAAACTGTCCGTTGTCTGTCTTGGGGAAAATTTCCGTCCCGAGCTGACCGCCGATGGTCCAGATAATTGAACCGCAGACGCCGAGATAGATAATCGCCAACACCCAGCGGAAAGAAATGACCCCGCGCAATACGCGGGCATAGCCGTTCTGCATTTTGCCGAAAGCCGACGTCTCGTGTATCTGGGCCGCGTGACCGCGCAAGAGCCACACCGAGAGGATAGGCACCAAGGTGCTCGACAACAAGTAGGACGCGATCATTGCAAATCCGACGGCGAGCGCCATCGGAACGAAGAGCGCCTTCGCCGCCCCTTCCATGAAAAACGCCGGGATAAACACGGCTAGAATACACAACATCGCGAGCAGCCGCGGTAGCGCCGTTTCTCGCGTACCGTCGAGCGCAGCACGCGAGACCGAGGACCCTCTCGCGATGTGCGCATGGATGTTTTCGACGGCCACCGTGGATTCGTCCACCAGGATGCCGATCGCGAGTGCCAAACCGCCGAGCGTCATGAGGTGAATCGACTGCCCGGTGATCCATAACGCGAACACCGCACCCAGCAACGAGAGGGGGATGTTGATGACGACAATGAACGCGCTCCGCCAGTCGCGCAAAAACAGCAGGACCATCAGGCCGGTGAGAATGGCGCCCAGGCCGCCCTCCTTCAGCACATCGTTAATGGAGCGATTGACCACGGG
>CAYVDZ010001235.1:0-1686 GCA_964450575.1 uncultured Opitutus sp. | reverse complement strand
GGCGCAAACCGTCCGACCACTCTCTCACGATCAACATGTTGCCCTGGCGATCGACCTTTCCCTTGATGTTGGGGGAGATGTTTTGCTGCACGGTGGTGACGGTGCCGCGGCGGGTTTGAAACTGGTGCGCCACCGGTCCGGGATCGCCGTTGATGACTTCCCAGGAGTAGCTCTTTTGCTCGCGCAGGTGCTCGAGCGCGGTGACCAGTCCGGCGGGCGGGGCAGCCAGCGCCGCGGTTGAGAGTGCGGCGGCAAGAAAACAGAAACGGAGTGGGGCAATCATGGCAAAGATAGGGGGACTCTCGCGGCCTCCGGACACGGTTGCCAAAGTTGGCGCTGCGTCAATTCCATCGAGGTAACAGTTCCGCAGCACAAGCCGCTTGTTTTCGGAAATCCTTTCCGCAAGCTTCGTCGACATGTGGAAAAGTTTGTTCGTCTGCGGCTTTTTGGCCGTGACTGCATCTGCGCAAATCGCGCATTCGCAGATTGAAATCGCCAATCTGCGCGAGGACGTGCGTGGACTGATGCAACGGGTCGGGGAGTTGATCCTGCGGGTTGAACAGCTCGAGCGCGAGAATTCCGAGCTGCGCCAGCGGGTTAGTCATGCGGGTCAAGCCTATGCGAGCGTGGCGGATCTCGAAGCAGCGGTGGCGGAACTCAACCGGACGATTCGGAGTGCGAGTGCGGCGGCGAAAAACGAAGCCTTGCAGCAGGTGAGTGTTCAGCTGGAGGCGCTCGCGAAGCAGACGAATGTGGCCCTTGAATCGCTGGCCAAAACCCAGAACACGCGTCCTGTCGCGTCGCCGGGTTTCTCGGAGAATTATCCCAAGGAAGGCGTAAGTTATACGGTGCAAAAGGGCGACAGCATCGCCGTGATCGCCCGAAAGACCGGCGCGAAGCCGCAGGATATCATCAACGCTAATAAAATTTCAGACCCATCCCGCATTGTTGTCGGGCAGACGCTTTTCATTCCAGGAGGCAAATAACGTATGTCGGCAGCACCAAAATCTCGTCTCGGTCGCGGACTCGGCGGCTTGATTGCAGCGGCGAAACCCGCTGCTCCCGCCCCGGAGCCGCGCGCTTCCGCCGCCGCGTCCGCCACCACGACCGTGACCACGGTCGTGGCTGCCGTTCCCATTCCTACGGGAGCTCCCGGTTACCTGGAGATCGCGGTCCATTTGATTGAGCCTAGCCCGTATCAGGCCCGGCGGGAAATCCCTGCGGAGCAGCTGGGTGAGCTCGCCGAAAGCATTCGGTCGGAAGGGCTCTTGCAGCCGATTGTAGTCCGGAAAAGCGGCGAGAAATTTCAACTGATCGCAGGGGAACGGCGCTGGCGCGCCTTTCAGCTGTTGAAAATCAAGTCGATTCCGGCGCGGATCGTCGAGGCCAGCAACGCGTCATCGGCGGCACTCGGATTGATCGAAAATCTCCAGCGCGAAGGGCTCAATCCCATTGAAGAGGCTCACGGTTACGCGAGTTTGATTCGCGACTTTGATCTTACCCAGGAAAGCGCGGCGGAACGGGTCGGAAAGGGACGCGCCACCGTCGCGAACTGTCTTCGCTTACTCTCGCTCGACCCGGATTTGCAGGGCTACGTCGCGAAAAATCTGCTGAGTGTCGGACACGCCAAGGTGCTGCTCGGAATCGAGAATCCGGCCCAACGCAGGCTGATCGCGCGTCGCGTCA
>CAYVDZ010001234.1:0-1689 GCA_964450575.1 uncultured Opitutus sp. | reverse complement strand
GTTAAGAACCAGATGCAGCAGCGCGGGATCGCCCCGGAAGACTGGGGTGGTGACACGATTACGGTTCCGGTCGCAGCGATCAAGAGCCAGGGTATCAACGAGCTCCTGGACATGATTTTGCTGCAAACCGATGTGCTCGAGTTGAAGGCCAACCCGAAAGCCGAGGCGAGCGGCGTGATCATTGAGTCGGAGATCGATTTCGGCCGTGGGCCCCTCGCCACCGTTATCGTACAGCGGGGAACGCTGCGGGTGGGCGACTCAATCGTGAGCGGACCCAACCACGCCAAGGTCCGCGCGATGTTTGACGACCAAGGCAAGAATATCAAGGAGGCCCCGCCGGCCATGCCTGTCCGCGTGATCGGTTGGAACGGCACGCCGGATAGCGGCGCGACCTTCAAGGTCGTCAAGAATGCCCGCGAAGCCGAGAAGCTGGCCGAAGAGGAAGAGTTTCGTCTCAAGAAGGCTGTCACGACTGCGGCAGCGGTGCCGAAGGAAGTTTCCGTCGAGCGTCTCTTCGCCAACATCGCTGCCACTCAAGCCAAGGTTCTCAAGGTCATCATCAAGACCGACGTCTTCGGTTCGTCCGAAGCCGTGCGCAACATTCTCGAAGGCATCAAGAGCGCCAAGGTCTCGCTCGAAATCGTTTCGATCGAGGTCGGTTTGGTCACCAAGAACGACGTCGCCATGGCGGCGTCCACGGGTGCAATGGTGATCGGATTCCACACGAAGCTGGAAACCGGAGTGCTGCCGCTCGCGAAACATCACGGGGTGCGAATCGAGTCGTATAACATCATCTACGAGATGTCGGACAAGGTTCGGGAGATGATGGCCGACCTGCTGGATCCCGATATCAAAGAAAATAAGACCGGGGCCGCCGAGGTCCGTCAGGTTTTCCCGCTCGCGAAGGGTTTTGTCGCCGGCTGTCTGGTTACCGAAGGCAAGATCAACCGCAACGCCGCCGCTCGTCTGCGTCGTGGTCGCGAGATCGTGTACGAGGGCAAGATCAGTACCCTCAAACGTTTCAAGGACGACGCGAACGAAGTGCGCGCCGGCCTGGAGTGCGGGATTAAACTCGATGAGTTCAATGGCTACCAAGCCGGCGATATCATCGAATGCTTTGAGATTCAGAAGGTCCGCGCGGCCCTCTGACCGCTTCGAATTGCGGATTGGGGAATTCGAAGTGAACTCTCTTCGAATCGCCCGTCCGCAACCGTTAACCCGTTCATCCCGTGAGCAACCGTACCATCCGCGTCAACGAGCTCCTGCAGCGCGAGATCAGCGACATCCTGCGTAAGCGCTTCCAGACCGAAGCCGTCATTCTCACGATCTCGGAGGTGCGGGTTTCGCCTGATTTACGCGACGCCCGGGTGTTTGTTTCCGTGGTCGGCACCGACGAGGTCGCTGAACAAAAACTGCGCTGGCTACGTTCCAAGTCGGCCGAGATTCGTGAAGAACTGAGCAAACGAATCGTGCTGAAGTATCTGCCGAAACTGAAATATCAGTTCGATACGGCGGCCGTGCGCGGTTCGCGGATCCTGATGATGCTCGACCAGATGGATCCACTGCCCCCGGAAAAAGATGCCGGCGACGAGTGATGCCGTGGAACCGTTTTATCCAGCGGTTTCCGACGCGTTTGCCCGGTTGCTTGATCGCTTAGCTGGCCGCAAAATCGCAGTCGTGGGGCACGCC
>CAYVDZ010001233.1:0-1690 GCA_964450575.1 uncultured Opitutus sp. | reverse complement strand
CTCCCGCGGCAGGCTGCGTTTTAGGATCAACCCTCCGTCCTCGCACGCCGGCAGTTCCAAGTTGGCGAGCACGGTGTTTAATGAGCGCGCATCCGAAAAAAACAAAGCCGCCTCGACCTCCGCCGCCGCCGCACCTTGGCGAATGATCGTCTTATCCGCCCGCTCACCCGCGAGCAGGCTCAACGCACCGAGCAGGATGCTCTTGCCCGCGCCCGTCTCACCCGTCACCGCCGTGAAGCCCGCTTCAAAATCGAGGGTGACTTCCTCGAGCAGGGCCAAATTGCGGATACGGAGCGACTGAAGCATGCACGGATAGAGGCACGAAAAAACCGCCATAATCAAGCGGCGGATTTACCCGAAGTGATACAGACATTCCTGTCTGTTCCGACTATCCGACGTGAAACAGACATTCCTGTCTGTTCGGGTCCAGGCAGGAATGCCTGTATCACCCCGGAAAGTCCGGGAGGCGGGCCAAACCCCAAGCTGACCTTCACCCGTCGAGCGTCGGAACAAAGATCAACCGCGCATAGGCGTACGCGATGCATTCACCCATGACCGAGCGCACGCCCTGACTGTATTTCCACCAACGCCGCGCGTCGTAGTCGGGATGCGGAACTGAAATAATTCCTACTTTTACCGAGCTGCCGAGCGCTTTCTGAAACAGCAAGCGCGTGCGCCGGGCATGCACGTCCGCCGTGACCACGTTGATGCTCGTCAACGGCACTTTGTTTTCCTCGCACCATTTGCGCAACGCCACCGCGGACGTGTACGTGCGGTCGCGCGTTATCATTCGCGAGGGCACCATCTGCACCACGTTTGCCGGCAGGCCCGCCGTCTTGAGTCGGCCGGCCCCGACGCTCGCCGCCGTATTATAGTCATTGGTGTAGCCGCCCATCCCCTGGACCGGCCCACCCGTCGAAAAAACCCGCTCGTAACCGTGCGCGTTAAACTCGTCCGCCACCGCCTTCACCGCATAGACATCCACCCAGCCCTCCATCGCAAGCAAGCGGGCGTCGACCCGTTCCGTAATCGCGAAAAACGGATACACTCCGAAAAGCAAAATCACGCAGGACGCAACGCCGGTCGCCGCCAAACCCAGAAAACCACGCATCGACAAACCCCAGCGCTCCCGCCGGTTGAATACTCCGAAAAACTTCTGGCCCGTGACAGGACGCGATGACGCCATCACCGAAGAGCAATGCTCCTGGCACTGCGACGCAATCTTCCGATTGAGGTCCCGAGCAACACCCGCGACCGCCTCAGTTTTCGTGCCTCCGGATTTGTTAAGGGTTGAGTGCCGCGTGCCACGGGACTCCATTGCCGCTATGTCCGGAAACCCCCTTTCGGGAAAAGTCATTGTCGTCATCGGTGGTACCACCGGACTCGGCTTGTCCGCGTCCACCGCATTTCTCCAAGCGAGCGCGCGCGGGGTTGTCATCACCGGCCGCACTCGCTCGACCCTCGACAGCGCGCGTGCGAGCCTGGGCTCCGACGCCGCCGCGCTCGAAGGCAACGCCATCGATCCCACGCACGCTCCCGCAGCGATCGCCCTCGCGCTCGAAAAATTCGGCCGCTTCGACGGGCTTTACCACGTGGCCGGTGGCAGCGGTCGCCGGCTGGGCGATGGACCCCTGCATGAACTCACGGACGACGGCCTCCGCGGCACCCTCGAGTTGAACCTCCATTCCGT
>CAYVDZ010001232.1:0-1690 GCA_964450575.1 uncultured Opitutus sp. | reverse complement strand
ATAGAACGCCATCCAAAATGCTGCCCAATTTGATCGGTGTATCCAGCATCGAGGCAATCCCAGTGGGCTCGAGGTAGGTCCTGGCGAATTCACGGGTGCGCGGATCGTGAGTCGCATCGTCGGCCGCCACCACCTCGTGCTCGGAAAGGGCATCGAAGTACGACGGGAACGACACTCTCGCAAGTTCCTGGCCAGCCGAATGCCGGGCTTCCTGTGCCTGGAAAAGGTCCTGACAAACAATGGCGGAACGATCAGGCGTGAACCGCCAGATGCTCACGCGTTCCACCTCCAGCGCCCGCGAAACGGATTCGGTGATTTGCCTTAGCGCCGCGAGCTCGCCGCTGGTGTTCCAGAAGTTGCTCCGGGTCAGGGCGACCAGTTCCGCATGCCGTCGTTCGTGATTACGATTGCTGATTCGTTCGGCCTCTTCCGTCTGCCTTCGCTCGGAGATATCCTGGCAGGTGCCTGCTGCCCGGACCGGTCGGCCGGCGTCGTCGCGAAACGTACGCCACCGTTCTTCCACGATCTTGATGCCGCCGTCCGGCATCACCGCGCGATGCTCGTGGGTATGAAGGGTCTCTTCGTTGAGGGAGTTGATGAAGGCGCGGTCGATCTCTGCACGGTCGTCCGGATGGGTGCGGTCGAGGAACGTTGCGTGAGTCGGCTGAAATGTCCGGGGGTCCGTTTGGAAAATCCGATGAGTCTCTTCCGACCAGACCACGGACATCGTGGATAAATCCGTTTCCCAACTGCCGATTTTCGCCAATGCCTGCGCATCGACGAGTCGGGCATGTTCGACCTCCAGGCGCCGCGCGAGATCGCGTTGCTCCTGTTCGCTTCGCCGCAGCGCTGCCTCCACTTTCGCCTGGTTCGCGAGGCTGGCGCGCAGGTCGGACTCGGTCAGGACTTTTTCGCGCACGTGCCGCCTGAGCTGAAGCTGGGTCATCACATGGCGGCTCAGGACCTGCAAAGCTTGGGCCTGCTTCACCGTTAGCCGTCGCGGGACCCGATCGATCACGCACAGCGTGCCCAGCCTATGGCCTTCGGGTGTGATCAGCGGAGCGCCGGCATAGAACCGGATTCCAAGCTCTCCGGTGACCAGGGGGTTATCGGCGAACCGGGCGTCGGCCAGCGCATCCGGAACCTGGAGAATGTCCGGGGAGAGCAGTGCATGGGCGCAGAACGCGACATCGCGCGGTGTGCTTTCGTGATTCATCCCAACCTTGGATTTAAACCACTGACGATCCTCATCCACCAATGTAATCAGGGCGATGGGTGTAGCGCAGAGTTGCGCGCTTAGCTCCGCAATGTCATCAAACTCACTCTCCGCGGGTGTACCCGAAATTTTATAGTCCCGCAGTGCCTGGAGCCGGGCGGATTCGTCGGGAGGGAGAGGGGCTTGCATCGTGAACCTGGAAACGCGGTTGGATTCAAAGATTTCACAGATGGACGCAGTTTGCCAAGGCATTCTGCATTTCAGGCCCTTCACCTTGCGGGTGGAAGGCAGTCAGGTGCGCTTGATCTGCAATTCTCTGTATCCGTGCCGTCTGTGTCATCCGTGGTGGTTCTTCGCCGGCACGCCGATCTCAGAGGTTAATTCCGGGCGGAATAGATTAGCGGAGATCAGCGGAGATGAGCGTTCCTCCCGGTCTTTTCCGTCACGATCCCGGACTTGGAAAACGCGGCGGCT
>CAYVDZ010001231.1:0-1690 GCA_964450575.1 uncultured Opitutus sp. | reverse complement strand
GGCACGCGCCATGACAGAATGAAACCCGGCGGCCCCGACCAAGGTGGACAAGGAGCGGCGTAATTTTTCGCAGACCCTAAAAGCAGGAGGTGTTTTTACGGTGGCGCCATTGCCCACCCGAATCTCCTCGGCAATCAGGCGCTCAGCAATCGTCTGGTTGTCCCACGATGGAATGGCCATGGATTTACCGGGCGCTGGTGGCCCGTTGTGAGTGGACGGCATCCGGTTAAGGAGCCGACGGCTTGGCGGCGTTTTCCGCGCCCAGGTTGATGAATCTCGCGCCCAGCTTGCGGAGACTGTCAGCTGAATCCTGAGCGGTCTCCGGGCGACTCGACTCGGGAAACTCACACAACATCCAATGGTCATGGAGCGCCTTCACCAGGATACGAAGCGCGATGGGGGAACTTGGTTTTAGGTGATACGCACTCGCGCCCAGCGAGTGGGCTTTTCGGATATCATCGTCATCCGCCGAACCCGACAGCATAGCCGTCAGTATTAGCGGCGCGTTCAAATTTCGCTTTAAAAATTCGAGGACCCCGAATCCATCGACTTAAGGCATCTTCAGATCGGTGATAAGAAAATCGGGATACGCAAAGACGCTGCGGTCCGAATATTTTCCTTCGCCTTTAAGATAGGCAATGGCCTCAACCCCGCCGTCCACCGTTCGAATCTGCGACGTGGCGTCCACCGCCCGGAAAGCTCCCTGAATGAACATCAAGTCATTGGGATCGTCGTCTGCGATAAGAATGGTTTCGCTGGTCTTTTTCATACTTCGCGTGAGGTGGGGAGCGTGAACCGTGTCTCCCCACCTTTTTCTTAGTTCTGCGAGTATCGATTCGCAACATCTTACCGGAATTGCCGCGGAATTATCGGAGGAGATGGATCGTCCGGGTATCAGTGAGCTGCAGCGAACAAGGGGTGTACGAGAGCCGAGGACGCCGAGGGCGGCCGCGGTCGCAACCGGTTCCCGCTCATCCCAGGGCCGGGGCAGGCAGGTGTCACGTCTCGTGCAAACGAAAAGAGCGGTTTCCCGGGGTCGCAGACGGAGCCCGCGGGAAACCGCTCTCGAGTTGAGCCTTACGTTCGAATTAATCCAGGAAGTAGACCTCGAGCAAAACCTCTCCGGTCTCCGTGGCGGTGCCGCCGCGGATTTGCGCGGTGTAGGCTCCGGGTTCGAGTGTAGTGACCAACGCGGCATCCCGACTATTGGCCGGCAGGGTAAATGCACCGACGCGATTGAACGTGGCGGGAAGCGTGGCGTCGACCGCCGAGCCGGAAGCGTAGTCGTCGTTACCCCCGATTTGCTGCGCTCCGCGCCAAAGCATAATCGAAGGATTGTTCAGTGGATTGGTCACCCCAAAAGGAGCAAGGCCTGGTCCGACGGCCCGGATTAGCACAGCGCCATTGGCACTGCGCGTTGCACTTGTAATCGTGCCGTTGAAGATCGTGCTGCTGAGATCCCTCGCGAATCAGGATGTCTGACACTCGAATTCGAGCCGATCGATCGGGGTGAACAGCGTCAGCCACGGTGGAACGTCTCTTTCCGTGGTTGGGTGTCGGCCCGACTGGTGCGGGCAGGCTTGGATTTTCCCGCCGGGACCGGGCTACATCCCGATGGGCGCGGCGCCGGCAAAGTGCATCACCGCCCGATTGGCGACGCGTGATTCGGGGAGCGAGACCGTGAAGGTCG
>CAYVDZ010001230.1:0-1691 GCA_964450575.1 uncultured Opitutus sp. | reverse complement strand
CCACCACCGCGTGAGACTTGAGTGAGTGCCCAGCCGCGTCCTTGAGCCGTCGCGTCCTTGAGCATCGGCACGAGGCTTTGTCCTTGCAGATTCGTTGGCGCCTTGACGCCCGTCAGCTCGGTGAGCGTGGGGTAGAGATCGATGTGGCTGACCGGAGCCTTTACGATCGTGCCTGGCTTGGAAACGCCAGGCGCCACGATGAGCAGGGGAACGCGGGCACTCTCCTCGAACAGGCTCTGCTTTTTCCAGAGGCCGTGCTCGCCCAGATGGTAGCCGTGGTCACTCGTGAACACGATGATCGTGTTCTCCGCCAGGCCGAGGCGATCGAGGGCACCGACCACCCGGCCGACTTGCGCATCCATGAAACTGATACTCGCATAATAAGCCTGCACGGCCTGCCGGCGCAGGTCATCGGTGAGTTTCTCCTCTTCCGGCTTTCGGCTGCCCAGCGCGGCGAGGGGGATATCGGCCTGGTCCTCTTTGACGCCGCGGACCACGGGCATGTCGGCTTCCGGATAGTATCCAAAATACGGATCCTTCGGCGCGACAAACGGCGTGTGCGGCCGGAAGAATCCCAGCGCGAGAAAGAAGGGGCGGTCCCGGTGCCGCGCAGCGCGTTCGAGCACCCACATGGCATCGGCGGCGAGCTTGGCATCGGTGTGATGCTCGTCGCTTTTCGGCGAGGCGTACCAACTGAGGGCGCTGCCGTAGTTGCCGGGAGCGAGGCTGAAGATCTTGGGCTCCTCTTCGAGTTTGTCGACGCCGGCGGGATTGAATTCGATTTCCCACGACGCCGGATCATCAAGGCCATCGGTGCCGATCGAACCCGGTACGCCATAATGAAAGAGTTTCCCCACCCGCACCGCGAGGTAGCCCTCATGGCGAAACGCCTGCGGCAGGCTGATGTGGGAGGGAATCGTCTGACGAAACAGGACGCCGTTGCTCTGCACGCCGGAGCTATTGGGATATAATCCCGTGAGCATGGAGTTCCGGCTCGGCCCACAAAGGGGATACGTACAATAGGCGAGGTCAAAGCGGGCTCCGCGGGCCGCCAGTCGATCGAGGTTTGGCGTCTTGGCGCGGGGATCGCCGGAAACGGCGAGTAGGTTCGCGAGATCGTCCGAGATCAAGAAGAGGACGTTTTGCCGAGGAGGCGTGGCGGCCGAAACGTTGGAACACAGCGTCAGCAAGAGCGCGAAGACGGCGAGGACTCGGTGGGGTTTCATAAAGACTATTTTTGCCGCGGCGAGGCACCGGGGCTTTCGCGGATGAGACGGAAAAGGGGAGCGGCTTCCAAGGCGGGTCCGGTCGCGGGTGACGATCGAAACCGCCTTGTCGCCGACGGTGGTGAACGTTCGCCAGCATCGCGCTGCGGGGGAAGAAAATTCGCCCATCTTCACCGCCTTTTTAGCGAGCCGGATTCGCCATCACGCAAGGGCGAGATGTCCCGCACGTCAACCGCTTCCGTCGAACGTCAGTACCTCCGTTCCCTCGCTCATCGCTCTGGCGTGCTTCTCGTTCGCAAATCCGGGAGGTAAATGGGATGAAGCTCCCCTTTTCATGCCACCGGCCGATTCGGCCGCGTCATTTTTTCTTTTTTCCAGTCTTAGCCTTGGGTGCCGGAGCCGGTGCGTCGCCGCCCGCGGTGTAACCGGGCGGCCAGCGGAATTCAGCGGCCCGGGCGAACTGAT
>CAYVDZ010001229.1:0-1694 GCA_964450575.1 uncultured Opitutus sp. | reverse complement strand
GTCTTTGGCTTCGTTTTCCGTTTACCCGGGTCAGGATGTCTATGGGTCTGTCTGCCGACCGCAAAAAGCCGGGTTGACGCCCCTGTCCGCTCATTCAGAGGTCAAGGGCTTTTTCACCGCCAAATCCGGCCGCCAACCTCCGTTTCGATCTCGCCCGCAGTCTTCCTGCCACCGATATGAACCCACCCGATGTTTCCGCGCCCACGCAAGCGTGGCTGGAATTGGCGAGCGGCGGATTGCACTGGCTGGGGAAAGAGTGCCGGATCGGTCGCGCCCAAGACTACAACGATCTGGTGATCGCCGAACGCCTCGTCTCCGGCCGCCATGTCAACATCGTCGAGGTCCAGGGCGGCCACACCCTGATCGACCAGCACAGCGCCAACGGGACTTACCTGAACGGCATGTTGGTGCAGAAAGCCACCGTCTTGAAGGACGGCGACGAGATCCGCCTCGCAAAGATAATCACCCTTCGGTTCCGGTGCACGCGCGCACAGATTCTCGAAACCGCATCCACCCTCGATAAAACTACGGTTCAAATGAGCCAGCTCGACGCACGCGAATGCTGGCTTCTGCTCACGGATGCGGTCGCCTTTTCGGCCTTGATCGCCAAGCACGGCAACGAGGCGGCGTTGACCCGGCTGCAGGGGTGGATCACCGAGATGCGTCCGCTCATCGAAGGCAACGGCGGCTCCATCAACAGCTACGTCGGCGACGCCATCTTCGCCTACTGGCCCTGCGAACTCCGCTCCGCCGACCAGGTGCTGGCCGCGGTGAGGGCGCTCGAAGGCTATCGCGGCCGCTCGCCCATTTCGTTTCGCACCGTCCTGCACCACGGCGTCGTCCTCTTCACCAAGAGCAGCCTCGGCGAGGAAATCTCCGGGCAGGAGGTGAACTTCGTTTTTCGCTCGGAAAAAATCGCCAAGCGCCTCGCCTGTTCCGCGATGCTCAGCCAAGCCGCCGTCAAATCGCTCCGGCTCGCGGGCAAATGCGATTCCGCCGGCACCTCTGCGGTGGAGGGCATCGAGGGCTACTTCGCATTTTACCGCCTGCCCCGGGAAATGAATTCCGGCGGCAGCACCCCGGGCTTCGCCAAACGCATCTTGCTCGTCGAGGAATCGAACGTGGTCAGCGACGGGTTCGTGCGCCTGCTCGAATCGGAGAAGAACCTGCGGGTGTGCGATCGCGCCCAGCACGGCGCTTCCGCGCGCAAGCTCCACGCCCAACACAAACCCGATCTCGTGATGATCGATCTCGCGCTGCGCACCGGCGAGACGCTCGCGCTCATCACCGATCTGATGCAGGCCGACCCGCAGACGCGGGTGCTGGTGTTCACCGCGCTCGGCGACCAGGGCTACATCGAGCGCGCGCTGCGCGCCGGCGCGCTGGGCTACATCCTCAAGAGCGACGCCACCGAACAGGTCCTCGACGCGATCCGCGTCGTGAGCGAGGGAGGGATGTTCCTCAGCCGGCAGATCGCCGGCGCCGCGCTGCGGCAGCTTGCCGGCCATTCCGGCAGCACCCCGCGCAACGGGCCGAGTTCCCTCTCCGACCGCGAGCTCGACGTGTTTCGGTTGATCGGCCTCGGCCAGCCCAACCGCGACATCGCCACGGCGCTCGGCATCAGCGTGAAGACGGTCGAAACGCACCGGGAAAACATCAAGGTGAAGCTCAATCTCGCCTCTGCGGTGGAGCTC
>CAYVDZ010001228.1:0-1696 GCA_964450575.1 uncultured Opitutus sp. | reverse complement strand
GCCCACCGTCGCGATCGAGCAGCGCGTCACGCGCGGCTCCCGCAAATCCACCGTCGCGACCATCACCGAGGTCGCCCAGTATCTGCGTCTCTTGTACGCGCGACTCGGCATTCAGCATCATCCGGACACCGACAAACCCGTGACTCCGCTCTCGCCCGGCGCCTTGAAGGCGCTGCTGAGCCGCGTCATGATTACCAGCCCGACCGCCAAAAAGGCGAAACACCTCTATCTCTGCGCGCCGCTCATCCGCGGTCGCAAAGGCCATCATCAGCCGATTGCCACGTGGATTCGCAATCAGGGCTACGATCTGATGCGCGCCGATGGCCAGCTCATCCGCGTCGACGCGTTTCAGAAACTCGATCGCTACCGCGAACACGATATCGAGGTGGTCGTCGCCGACCTGAAGGCCGATCCCGCCCCGTTGCCCGCGTCGAACGCTGCGTCCGCCACTCGCCCCGCGCGCGGACAACCCGGCCAGGCCCGAGCGCCCGCGGTGAAAGCCGACCCGCGTCCGCGCACACCCGGCGAGGCGCTCGATCGCGCGCTGCAAATTGGCAAGGGCGCCTGTTTCCTGCTCACGCCGCAAGGCGAAGTCCTGTCATGGTTCTCGACCACGCGTACCGATATCGCGACCGGAGAATCCTTCCCGGAACTCGACCCGAAAAACTTCTCTTTCAACTCGCCGCGCGGCTGGTGTCCGACCTGTCGCGGACACGGCCGCGTGTTCCCCTGGATGCTCGTGCCCGACGAGGACGATGACGATGATCCGGCCGCGCGCCTGCGTGAATTCGGTCTGGACTCCGCCGACGACATGTCGGACTCCGGGCAGCCGTGTCCCGAGTGTCACGGCGCCCGCTTAAACCGCATTGGCCGCGCTGTGAAACTCCACCTCCACGGCAAACAAGAGCCGCTCTCGCTACCCGCCCTTTTGCGCCACACGCCCTCCCGCCTGCTCGCGCACTTGCGTAACTTGGATCTGGATACGCGCGGCCGGCTCATCGTGCAGGACATCCTGCCGCAGATTGAAGAACGGCTGAAGTTTCTCGATCACGTCGGACTCGGTTACCTTTCGCTCGATCGGCCGACCGAGACGCTCTCCGGCGGTGAGGCTCAGCGCATCCGTCTCGCCTCCCAACTTGGCTCCAATCTGTCCGGCGTGCTCTACGTCCTCGACGAACCCAGCATCGGCCTGCACGCCCGCGACAACGATCGTTTGATCGAGACGCTCGAAGCGCTGCGGGACAAAGGAAACACGCTGCTCGTCGTCGAGCATGACGATGGACTCATGGCGCGCGCCGACCGCATCATCGACCTCGGGCCGGCCGCCGGAATTCACGGCGGCGAACTGCTTGCCAACGGCACGCCCGCCGAGATCCGCGCCAACGACAAATCCCTCACCGGTCTCTTCCTCGCCCGCGGCATCGCTCATCCGCTCCGCGGCGCCTATCGTCCGATCAAAACCGGCACCAAGCCGCCCGTCCGCACGGCGCGCCCACCTGCGTTGCCGAAAGCTCCGGGTGCACCCGTGGCGTTGACGGAAGCCTGGCTCGAACTCAACGGCGCCCGCTTCCGCAACCTCAAAGGCTTCGATCTGCGTCTGCCGCTCGACCGCGGGATGAAGCAGGTCGCGGAAGAGCGTGGCTTTGCCGGCGCCACTCGGACCGGCGACCATGATCAGGCGGCCGAGCGGCAGACG
>CAYVDZ010001227.1:0-1696 GCA_964450575.1 uncultured Opitutus sp. | reverse complement strand
CCCGCGTTCCCTTCATCCATTGCTCCGGCGTCGGCATCGGATCACCCGGGCGATGCGGCGGCTGAAATGGAAAATGCGGCGCCGTCAAACTCAGGAAAAGGAAGAACGGCGCCCGCCCCGCCCCGGTCGACTGTTCACGGATGAACTGCACCGCTTCGTCCCGCAACAGATCCGTCATATAACCTTCGCGCTCAATCGGCTCCCGGTCGCGCAGAAAAACGGGCAGAGCGGACAGCTCCCGGTGCCGATAGAAATCCACGTTCCCGCCCAGGATCCCGAAGAACCGGTCGAAGCCCTGATCCAGCGGGTTGAACTTCAGGTCATAGCCCATGTGCCATTTCCCAATCACCGCGGTCGCGTAGCCCGCGGCCTTGAGCCCGGGAGCGAGCACTGCCATGCGGGGCGGCAAACCGAGATCGTTGCGCTCACGCAGGCGGATCGCCTCATCATAGCGGCCCACGTTACCGGTGCCAATCGGACACTCCATCCCGCCTGCGCGTTGCGGATAACGGCCCGTGAGAATCGCCGTCCGCGCGGGCGTGCACTCCGCCCCATTCGAATATGCCCGCGTAAAGCGCACACCGCCCCGCGCAATCGAATCTATATAGGGCGTCTGGATGTCCTTCGCTCCGAAGCTGCTCAAATCGCCATAACCAAGATCATCAGCCAGCATGAATACAATATTGGGCCGATCCGCCGCTTGCGCCGCGATCCCGGCAAAGAGCATCGCCACCAACAGTGAAAGCATCGCCGCACTACGACGGGAAGGAAGAGGGGTTTTCGATTTCATATCCTGCACGCGTTTCGATGAAGCGATCCGTAGCTCCACACAAGCGGGAACGGCCTTCCTTCGGTAGCAAGACTGCACCATCGTCCAAGGTTCTGGAGCTCAAGGACAGGGGGCTCCAAGCCCCAACACCTCTCTCCGCCGCAATTCACTCGTCTTGCCGCACTGCAGCCCACCCGGCCCCTCCGGCAGTCCGACCGTCCGGTCGGGTCAAAGTTTTTGCGGAATGCTCACCTTCTTGATGACCGGGGGCGTCAATGGCTGACTCATCTGCCGGTCCGGACCACGTTCCGTCGGAGTTTCTGCGAGAGCGTCAACGACTTCCATTCCGCGCGTCACGCGACCGAAAATAACATATTGGGCGGGCATCGGATAATCCTGATGCATGATGAAGAACTGACTGCCATTCGTATTGGGCCCCATGTTCGCCATGGCGACGATCCCGCGCAGGTAATTGCGCCGGTAGAGCGGCGTGGTCCGATCGATGTTGTCGTCGAAGAATCCGCCCCACGCACTCTCGCCACCCTTGCCGTTGCCCAGCGGATCACCGCCTTGGATCATAAAACCCTTCACAATCCGGTGAAACGTCAGCCCGTCATAGTAACCGCGCTCCGCAAGCAGGCGGAAGTTCTCCACGGCCTGAGGCGACTCGGCCGCGAAAAACTCGATCTCGATCTCCCCTTTGTTCGTCAGGATAACGGCATTCTTCGCGGTCGTACTGATCACGCCCGCCGCCTTTGCACCCTCATTCGACCGGCTGCATCCCGTGGCCACGAAAATGGAAGCCACCGCGAGCGTGAACCCGACCCCAAACCAGGAAATAGAACGACGAAGACAGATCATCCCCCACTACTTATTCCTCCGCGTCACGAGTCAAGAAGGCACCCCGCCATTCACCTCCATCCACCC
>CAYVDZ010001226.1:0-1697 GCA_964450575.1 uncultured Opitutus sp. | reverse complement strand
GAGTTGCAGATCGTCCTGGACTGCGATCCGCGCAAAGTGAACGACAAGGGCGTCGAGCAACAGACCGACCGAGGCGAGACGGCGCCGTCGCCAAAGCAGACTGGCACGGTGAAGCACTCAGCCCGGCAGTGGGATTCGCCCACGAGAAGCTACACCTCGTAAATCAGCACCTACAGGAAGGAGTCAACTATGCCCGAAGAGATCACGGGGACAGCGCTGGAGACCGCTCCGGTGGAGGTCGTCGCTACCGCTGCGGCAGAGCCCGAGAGCCATCCGGAAGCCGCCGAATTCCAAGTCGAGCGCTTCGCGGTGGCGGCGAACTTTGCTCCGCCGTCGGCCAATGAAGACGCTCGCACTATTGACGCGGTCTGGTACACGGGCGCCAAGGTGCCACGGTTTGACTGGCGCAGTGGCGAGGAATACGACCTCATCCTCGATATGAAAGGCTGCCGCATGGATCGCCTGAACAACGGCGGTCCCGTGCTGGACTCGCACAGCGCATACGGTGTGGAGAGTCAACTCGGCGTGGTGCGCAAGGCGTGGGCAAAGAAATCCACCGGCCTGGCCACGATCCAGTTCAGCAAACGTGACGCAGTGACTCCGATCTGGAACGACGTGAAGGGCGGCATTATTCAGAACCTCAGCCCCGGCATGTGGATCTACAAGAAAGTTGACACCACTCCGAAGGGCCAGGAACGCAGGGAATTCACGGCGACGGATTGGGAACCGTTCGAGATCTCCCTCTTGTCCGTCCCCGCCGATGCGGCCACCACTTTCATGTCGGCGGCGGGAACGCCACCGGCACAGCCGAATGTAGTCGAAACGCAACGGGCATCTGCCCACATAAAGGAGAAACCTGACATGGAAACGACCACACAGGATGCGGGCGTTGAGGCCCGTCAGAACGAAGCTTCGCTCGCCGCCGCGCGCGACGAGGCGGTGAAGGCGGAGCGGTTGCGTGCGAGCACCATTCGCGCGATCGCGACCGGCCCATTCAAAGTGGAGGAGACCTTCCTCGCCGCGCTGATTGACGAGGGCGTGTCCGTCGACACGGCTCGTGAGCGCATCATGACGAAGCTCGATGCCGAGTTCCAGAAGCATCCGACTCTTCCCATCAACCCGCTCGCAACGTTCGGGGGCAAAGACGAAGTGGACAAGCGGCGCGAAGGGATGGAAGCTGCGTTGCTCTTGAGGGGCAATCCTCGCGCGCCTCGCGAGATGGTGGACAAGGGCCGCGAATTTGCCGGGCTCACGCTGGTGGACATGGCGCGCGAGTGTCTGAATGCCGCCGGCGTGAAGACGCGCGGAATGGACCGGCATGAGATCGCTCGCGTCGCGCTCCAGGGTCGCAGTGGGGCATCCGAATATTTCGCTGGAAACATGACCACGAGCGACTTTCCCAACATCCTCGCGAACGTCGCCAACAAGACCCTGCGCCAGGCGTATGACGCGGCTCCCCGCACCTTCGTGCCGTTCTGCCGGCAGGTCACCGCCGCCGATTTCAAGCCGGTGAATCGCATCCAGTTGAGCGACATCGCCGCGTTGCAGAAGACCAACGAAAACGGCGAGTTCGTTCGCATCTATCTGAGCGACTCCAAGGAGTCCTACGCGCTCACGACCTGGGGCGGCATCGTACCGATCACCAGAAAAGTGGTCATCAACGACGACCTGCAGGCGTTGACGCGGATTCCTGCCGG
>CAYVDZ010001225.1:0-1701 GCA_964450575.1 uncultured Opitutus sp. | reverse complement strand
CCCCACGGGGTGTTTGCCGCGAACACCCAAGAGTCCTTCTGGCAACCGGCGGTCCGCATTCCCCCGTCGGACGTCAAAGGAGCCGCGGGGGCCGGAGACGCACTCGCCGCCGGCATCCTCTACGGTTTGCACGAAGAGTGGCGTATTTCAGAGTGCCTCCAACTCGGCGTCTGCGCCGCCGCTGCGTCGCTCTATGATGCCAGCTGCTCGGGAAGCGTGCGCCCCATTGCCGACTGCCTGCACCTCGGCACGCTGTTCGGTTATCACGACAAACCTATATAAGGCCGGCGGCGTTGGACGCAGCGCTTAGAGTATTGCGGGATTGTTTAGCAGCTCAGACGAAACCGGCTGGATTGATGACGAGTGCCACCCGTCCATCGCCCATGATTGTAGCACCTTGAAATGCGGTGATATTCGCAAAATCGCTGCCCATGGGCTTCACGATGACTGCGACGTGGCCGGGAAACCGGTCAACGGCGACGGCGACCCGGCCCCGATTCGTTTCGACGATGGCCATGGGCACCTCCTCGGGCCACGCAATTTCTACGAATCGCCGGTTTACGGCGAAGTGGTCCGCCAGCCGCAGCACAGGAAAGACCTTATTTCGAAAAGTCGTGAAATAGGATTTTTCATGCTGGCGAATCCGGGTGCGCGGTAGCCGCACGGTCTGCATCACGGACTCCATCGGAAATACATACTCTTCGCGATTCGCTTCGACCAGGATCCCCTTTGAAACCATCAGGCCAGGGGGCTCCAACGGGGTCGGGCTGCTAAATCGGTAGCTGACGTGAACTACCTTACCTGGCTTCGGTAAAGCGCGTTGCCACGCGCGACGGCCGGCCCCGTTTGGCGACTCTTCGACCACCTGTGCGGGCCGCCGCAAACTTGACATGGTTCAAACTTGAACCATCCCTGAGTCATGCGCGCTAAGACCAAAACTCGCCGTGCAGACGCCGACCTGAAGGACCTTATCCAGGTGAAACGCACCTTGGCGAATTCGATGAAGGCCCAGCGTCTTACCGTCGCTGGGTTGGCCAAGCAACTGCGTACCGGACGCACCGCCGTACGTCGCACGCTTGATGCGAAAAATACCTCGACCACGTTCAAAACGATCCAGCGGACGGCGAAAGCTCTCGGATTCACCGTGAAACTGGAGGCTCATCCCTTAAGCCCGGAAGCGCTTGGCGCATTGGCTGAGAGGATGGTTAAAGCCAAGACAGAGGAAGAAGGCGATCGACTCAAAGCGGAGCTTGTGAAGGGATTCTACGGCAATGCCCAAAGTTCGGCGTAAAGCTGTTCCGCCGGCGGTTATTGAGCATCTCGCACGAAGAATTCGCGAGCGTCACGTTCCGATCGAGGATCTGCAAAGTTTCGCAAGGTGGCTCGACACCAACCCGACGGTCCCATCGGGCCTTTGGTTCAAGCGCTTCGTGAGAATAGTTGTGTGCGGTGAAGACGATCTCGTGAAAACCTTTTTAGAAGACAAACACACGGCGATCGGTGTCGAAGTCGAATAATCGTTCACTCATAGCGACCGACGGGTGCCTGACCGACGGGGTCAGTCCGGGGTCAGTCCGTGAATCGCGATTCATCTCTCAATGAGCCGCCCATCGCTGCTGAGGAGGCTAACAATTCACGGTCAGACCCCGTTGGCCCGCTCCCGTTGGTCCGCTCCGCATAAATAGGCAACGAGCCGAACGC
>CAYVDZ010001224.1:0-1702 GCA_964450575.1 uncultured Opitutus sp. | reverse complement strand
TTCGCCGAGCGCTCAGCCTTCAACTCTGCACTTTTCACCGTTCGATCCGGCTTTAGCCCAGTCGCTCAAGCTCATCGGCGCTTCCTTTTACGAAGAGTTTCTCCTTCGCCATGACATCGATGAGAAAGCCATTCTTCCGCCTCCCTTGGGTAAACTCATCCACCGTCTTCGTGACGGTGTTGATTTCCCTTCCGATGCGCTCGCTCGCCGGTCGAAGCCGCGGCGCCAAGGCGCGGAATCCCACGTCGCCAATCACCATCAGGTCGACATCGCTGGCCGCATTGCCCGGGCCGCGCGCCAGCGAGCCGAAAATAAAGGCGATCTCCACGCCTTTGAGGCCGTCCAGTGCGCTCGTCAGCACCTCCTTCAACCCAGAGGTCTTGAGCACGAGTTGCCGCAGATCGGAAAACAACGGATGGGTCGCATTGGCCTGATAGCAGCGTCGATTTCCATCGCGGCGGCTGGTGATGAGATCAGCAGCGGAGAGTTTCTCGAGCTCGCCCTGCATGGTGCCGAGCGTCAACCCGCTTTGCCGCGTGAGCTCGCGGAGATGGAGTTCGCGTCCCGACTCCGCGAAGAGCAACCGCAGTACCTCGGCGCGCACCTGCGGGAATAGAACGGAGAGCAGGCTCATGGGTGTATGGTTAAACCATGCGATAGTATGGTTTATCCGGTCGATCGGGTTTCGGCGGGACCGGGCTACTCCGGGGAGAAATGATACTTATAGTCCGTAGTCTTATAGTCGGCAGTCCCGTAGTCTCTGCGGCATGCCAGCACGAGAATCTGCTCTTAGGAAATTTGGCGAGAACGTCCGCGAAAAAAGGTCGGATTGCGACCTCTCGCAAGAGGCTTTGGCCGAAGCCGCCGATCTCGATCGAACTTACATCGGCGGGATCGAACGTGGTGAACGGAACCCAACAATCCTTAGCGCCATTCGCCTTGCGAAGGCGCTTAAAAGCTCCGTCGCGGAACTTTGCGAGGGGATCGACCGGTGACCAAGCGCCGACGTTCGTCCCAGTCCCTGGCCGTCGCAGAGGAGCTTCAGGCTCCTTATGGCGCCACACAGCCCCTGCGCTTCATCGATCTTTTTTGCGGGATCGGCGGCTTTCGCATCGCATTCGACAAAATCGGGGCGCGCTGCGTGTTTTCCTCCGATTGGGACAGGTTCTCGCAGATCACCTACGGCGCCAACTTCGGTGAGAAACCGCATGGCGATATTCATACCGTGGCCGTGGCCGATATTCCACCTCATGACATACTGTGCGGCGGTTTTCCCTGCCAGCCGTTCAGCCTTGCCGGCGTTTCGAAGAAAAACTCTCTTGGACGAAAACACGGCTTCGACGATGAGAAACAGGGCAACCTCTTTTTCTCGATCGCCGACATTCTCGATTACCACAAGCCCGCCGCCTTCGTGCTGGAGAACGTCAAGAATCTGAAGAGCCATGACCAGGGCCGCACCTTTCAAGTCATCCACGACACCCTCACCCGCGCCCTCGGCTACCAGGTCCACACCAAGGTGATCGACGCCCGGACCGTCGTGCCCCAGCACCGCGAACGCGTCTTCCTCGTCGGTTTTCGCGAACCCCGGTATTTCGAGTTCCCCTCGTTCCCCGCGGTGGAGCCCAAGCTCGCCTCGATCCTCGAGGCCGAGGTTCCCGCCAAGTATACGCTGTCCGACCACCTCTGGCAGTATCTCCAAGAC
>CAYVDZ010001223.1:0-1713 GCA_964450575.1 uncultured Opitutus sp. | reverse complement strand
GAAACGCGGCGGCGCGATATTCCGGCACGCGCTCCATCAGCATGGCGAAATCGGTGGCCAACGCGGAGCGAGAGGAAATGCGAGCTAGGAGGCGGCCGTTTTCCACCAGACCGGGAATGCTTGTAGATGAAGTCATGAGCCACCTCTTCCCCGTTGGATGCCGCGGTGATGGTCGAGTTTTTGCTGAAACCCCGTGCTCATTTGGAGCCCTTGGAGTTGCGATTGATCACTTGGCGAATCGACTGTATGGCGTCGGCAACTACACATACTCTGATTGCCGGAGATGCGGCGACTGCAGAAAAATCTCCGTCGAACGGAACGACTAGGAATACGAGTTCGCAGTTTAAAAGCTGGGACAAAAGCCGGGCGATTCCGACCGTCTTGTCGAAATCTCGACTGACGTTGAATTTGCACTCTACCGCGATCCGAGTTTTTCCGCTCTCGATGAGGAAATCAGCCGAGGCAATACCCTCGCACACGTCGCGACGGTATCCGATTTCCGCTTTGTCTAGCTCACGGGCAACCGCGTTCTTGAATGTAATGGCTTGGGTGCGGGCCTCCAACCAACGTTCGACCCGCTCCTGCTCCTCAATCCCGTTTCGCGGATCGTCGCTCAAGGGCTCCTCGCCAACGGGTGCTTTTAGGCCGGTGAACGCACGCAACAGCATCTGCTCGTCTTCCGGACTGGCGCATAGTCGCTTCATCAAGCGAGTGAGCGTCACTTGCTTGGGTTTCGAGTGACCTGTAATTATCCGGCTTACGGATGTAGCACTCAAACCAATGTCTTCCGACAATTGAACGCCAGTCAGTTGCCGACGACCCATCAGGATACGGATTGTTTCGCCAAGGGGATTCACAGGTTGATATGTTTAAGCCCACTTAAAGGACATGGCGAGTTTCAAGTTTGCGTTCTGCGACGTGAGCTGGCGTTCCCGTAACACCTATGGTCTGCCCGCTCCCTACCGATCAGCGCGGGGAAAGCGACCCGTTGTCCGCGGCAGCCACAGGATAACGGAGCTGCCGACGTTAGTAGACTCCCCAAAAAATGCGAAGCGTTCCCCTTGTCCGACTACTGGCACATCCGCTGAGTGTTCTGCTGCGTCATCTTTTCCGTGATACTCTGGCTTTGATTCAATTCCCGTCGGGCTTGGGCGCTCTTCAGCAAAGCTTCGGCCGCAGTGAGGTCGCCGGATTCCACGAAGGCTTTTGCCTCGTGCTTCGTGCGGATGTGGTCGGCTGGCCCCATCTCCTTAACGCGCAGATTCTCTGTGATGGCCCGGAGGGCGTCGCTTCCCTGCCGCAACGCGAGCAATGTCTTGACGGTGATTTCAGAGCTTTCTTTCGGGTTCATCGGATTCGGGTTCGGGTATTAAAATGGGGGGACTTAGGCCGGGCGTAGGCTGACCTTTTTGTAGCCGTTGGTGCAATGGCGCACGACGGCGGTGTGATCAGGCAGGTTTCGAAACTGGTGCGGCTTTATCAGAAACTCCTCCACGCGTTGATACGTGTGGGCAGTGTGGTCCTGGTGAACGGTTCGTGATCCCCGTTCGATCCAATGCTTGCCGAGGGCATTCGCGCAGCGCAGCGCATCGGTTTCGGAAGCTGCCCGATACATGAAGAGGTTCTTCAAATTGAGTGCGAGCACGTCGGCCTGCTCTTTCGTCTGCGGCGGAATGAGCGATTCGAATGCCTGAGCGGATACAACGAGCATCA
>CAYVDZ010001222.1:0-1718 GCA_964450575.1 uncultured Opitutus sp. | reverse complement strand
AGCCGGACCCTCGGCGCAGTTGGGATGCCGGCATCTCCTGATCGTCGACGATAATGCCACGAACCGTCGCATCCTGCTATCGCTTGCCGACAAGTGGAGAATGCGTGCCAGCGCCTTCGTCTCGGGGCGCGAAGCGTTGGCCCGGATGCAGGAGGGCGTTGATTTCGACGCGGCGATCCTCGACCTGCAGATGCCGGAAATGGACGGTATCACGCTGGCACAAGCCATCCGGCTACTGCCGGCCGGCAAAAACCTTCCGATGCTTTTATTGTCGTCGCTCGGACATTTCACCGCCCCCGGCGAGAAAGAACTCTTTGGTGCCAGCATCCACAAACCCGCGAAACCCGCGCAAATTTTCGATGCCCTGATTCGCATCTGCACCGAAACGGCGGAAGCACCGGTGATCGCAGCTCCGCCACGGCTGGCAACGGGCGGCGAACTACAGCCGGAACGGGTCCTGCTCGCCGAGGACAATGTCGTGAACCAAAAAGTCGCACTGCCTATGCTGAAAAAGCTCGGTTACCAAACCGACGTGGTGGCGAACGGGCTGGAGGTGCTCGCCGCCATGGAACGGCGAGATTACGATATTGTACTCATGGATGTGCAGATGCCTGAGATGGACGGCTTGGAAGCGTCGCGCCAAATCGGTGAACTCAATCGGGATCGGAAGCGTCGACCGTGGATTATAGCTCTCACCGCCAACGCGATGGAAGGCGACCGGGAACTGTGCCTCGCCTCCGGCATGGATGACTACATGGCGAAACCCTTGAAGTCGGCGGATATCGCCTCGGCACTCCTCCACGCCCGCACCGCTCGAAGCGCCCCGGTCTGCACCATCAACTGAGCCTCGACTTCAGTTCACCTCAGGATCGTCTGGCTCGCCGGCGAGCAACCGCCACTCCGCGCCTTCGCGGCCCAGCACGGTCCGCCAAAGCGTCTCGTCTTGCGAGTGCGTCAGCAGATCCTCCGGCACGTCGGCCACGATCCACGTGTGCATCGACATCTCGTTCTCCAACTGCCCCGCCGACCACCCGGAATATCCGAGAAACGCCCGCAAATGCGTGTCGCCTTCTTCCAGGAGCTGCGTCGCTTTTTCCGGCTCGATGCCGAAATGCAGCCGAAAGCCGTCGTCCCGCGTCTGCCAGGCGGCGAGCACGAGTTGTTCATTCTGCACGGGGCCACCAGTATAAAGCGGTACGCCGCTCAAGGGCCCGAGCGCGAAATCGCCGCTCAATTCGCCGAGCCGCTTGCCCATCGGGCGGTTGAGTACCACGCCCATCGCGCCTTCCGCCGTGTGCGACGACATCAGCACCACGGCGCGCCGGAAATTCGGATCCTTCATCGCTGGGTGCGCGAGCAGCAACGATCCCGCCAGCGTATCACGTGAACTTCTGCTTCGCTCGCGCATCGCGGTTTCAAGACGGACCGGGGGCTGGTCTCAAAGTTTCAGAACTTTCACCCCGGCGTCGGCCAAGAGGGGCTCCACCAGGGGATCGTTCGCGTAATCGGCCCGATACTTGATCTCCGCGATTCCCGCGGCCGCCAGGATCTTCGCGCAATTGATGCAGGGAAAATGCGTGACGTAAGCCACGCACCCTTCGACCGAACTTCCACGGCGCGCCGCATCCGCCACCGCATTCTGCTCGGCATGCACCGTCGCCTGCTCGTGGCCATCCCGCACCCGCGAAACATGCGGCGTCGCCGGGAGAAACCCGTTA
>CAYVDZ010001221.1:0-1721 GCA_964450575.1 uncultured Opitutus sp. | reverse complement strand
TGACAATCGGGGGTGTTCATTGGCGATTCCACCCAACGTCGGGTTGGTCCAGCTCGCGCAATGGCAGTCTAATAATCAGGTACGATTGGTCTCACTCGAGAGTTAAATCTTTCCAGGGCGGTCAGTCTTTCGACGCGGCTCGCCCGTAGGTCCGCCTCGAGGTCGGACCCTGCCGGCACTATCGCCGGTGCCCTCAAATCACTTCGGTCGCCGGGATCACTTCAGCAGCGTCAGCGTGACCCGGCGGACGTCCATTACCGACTGTCCGGGAATCTCGATCGCGCGAAGCGTGAGCGGGCCAGTTCCGCGCGGAAGTTCGATCTCACCCAACGCCAGCGAGCGAAAGGGCTTCATCTGTGACTCCCCCGGCGGGCGCGGCAGCGTGTCCTGATTGGTATTCAACGGCGGGTTCCAGCCCGGAGTCACTTTGCCCGCGAGTCGTCTGTCGTTGAAACTGAGTTCGATCGTCGATCCGGCGTCGGGCAACGGGCAGGTGTAGTCGATGGTCACCGCGTAGCGACCCGCCGTGTTTACGTCGAGCAGCCAGACCATCTGGTCGTCGCGACTCGTCCAGTTGACGAAGTAGGAACTGTTGGGCGCGTTGCTGCTGCGTTTCACCCCGCCGCGTGGTTCGCCGTCGCGGGCGGGAAGCATCGTGATGGGAAACTCAGGGTAACCGACGGGGATCGGCCGCGGATCGACCGCGTTGCCGGCAAGTCGCGGGCGCGCTCCTTTGGCAGCGGAGTCTTCGAGGACCTCCTGCCTCCAGGCTGTCACTGCAGCCGTCAGTTCTGCGGCGATCTCGGGTTCGCGGGCGTTGACCGGTGTCGTTTGGCCGGGATCGTTCTGCATATCGAACAACTCGCCCTGTGCATCCAGGCGATGTCGCTGCGTTCGCACGCTGACGTTGTTGTTCCAGTTGGAGAAAATCATCCGGTCCGACCAGGCGGCGCCGGTCTGGAAAAGCAGGGGCGAAAGGTCGCGGCCATCAAGCGGCTTGGTGCCAACCCGTGGAACTCCCGCCAAGCTCGTGAGCGTGGGAAGCAAATCGATCGCGCCGCTGATCGGTAGCACGGTGTTACCGGCTGGAATCCGGGCCGGCCACCGCAGGAAGCCCGGAGAACGAATTCCGCCTTCATCGGTGCTGCCTTTGCGGCCCTTCATGCCACCGGTCCAGCGAAACGAGTTCGGTCCGTTATCGGAGAAATAAAGGACGATGGTGTTTTCCGTGAGGCCGTGCTCAGCGAGTTTGGCGAGGACCCGACCGACGTTCCAATCCTGGTTCTCCAGCATTGCGAGGGCGCACCGCGTGTGGTCGGCGTTCTCTTGCGCGGGGTTGGTGGCGGGCTGGGTGATCGGCTTGTTTTTGAAGCGCGCCCAGTCCTTTTCCGGCACGGCCCAAGGAGAGTGTGGGGTGGTGAAGGGCACGTAAACGAAGAACGGCTGCCGATGATTGCGCTCGATGAAATCGAGGGCTCGGTCGGTGCAGACGTCGACGATGTAGCCTTCGGTTTTGATCATCTTGCCGTTGTGCTCAAGCGGCGCGTCGAAGTATTCGCCCCAGTGGCCGGAGGTGTGTCCGAAATATTCGTCGAAGCCGCGCGCCATGGGATGATAGGGCCACTGGCTGCCATTATGCCATTTGCCAAAGGCACCGGTGGCGTAGCCGGCCGCCTTAAACGCATCCGCCACGGTTTTCTCGTCTAAGTTGAGTCGTACCT
>CAYVDZ010001220.1:0-1722 GCA_964450575.1 uncultured Opitutus sp. | reverse complement strand
ACCGGGGCGGTCAACGGCGGGCAGGCCACGATCGATTTTTCCACCAACATCCCGCGCCCACTGGCCGTCTCGGCCCGTTGCTCCAAGCGGTAAATGACCGCCGATTTGACCTCGCGCCAATCCACCCGTTGGCGGTCGGGCGGCGGCCCGCCTTTTTTCCCCCAGTGTTTTCCGCGCTCCCGCACCAGCCACCCATCCATCATAATGACCACGCTGAACTCCGGTTCGTGGTTCGGCACCGGTGGCATGGGCAGGTCCAACGCCGCGCAGGCTTGGCCGCTCTGCTGCACCTGCCGGTGGATCAGGTCATCGCTGACCACGTAGCCGTAACGCCGCATCATGACGGCCGCGTCCTCGTACGAACCGGTCTTGGTGGCCGTGAAACAGACCAACTCCTGCAGCTCAGGGCTGACCTGCTGATACGCGACCAAGCCCCATTGCTCTCTGGCCGGACACACCCACTGATGGAGCGCGGCCGATTTGCCCCACTGCACCTGCACGTTCACCTCCCCGAGGCTCGTCTTCAATTGCATCGGCCGCCACCGCGTTTTTCGCAGCGGCGCACCGCGCTGCGGACAGAGCGCCGGCGCCTGCCGCGCCTGACTTTGGATGTCCTCCTCAAGTTTTTGCCGCGCCCACTCCCGGCCTTCGGCCGCGCGCTGCTGTTCCTTCGCGCGCAGCCAGTTCGTGGCGGCGCCTGGCCCGTGACACTCGATTTCGCTGATCATCGTCGCAGTTGGTAGAGATACACATCCTTCACCGGCACCTGCAGCGTGTGGTGGCGGTCCTCACAACTGCGCCCCGTCGTCTGCCCGACGCACTCCCAGTTCGCCGCCTGGTAACAGGTCCCGGCGAACCGGCCTCGTTCCACGAACGTTTCGAGCCAGCGCAGCCCGTGCCCATACTTCGCCTGCCAGTCCGCATCGATCCGCCGGGCCACCTGCCCGAGCACGTGACTGGCCAGCGCGGGAACCCGCACCCACGGTAAAATCAGGAAGCGCGTATTATTGGCCACCATTTGCAGTCCCGCCCGTCTTTGCGCTGCGGTTAATCCCAGGTGCCGGTCCCGCGGCGCACACTGCCACGCGGCGGCACCAAACAACACGCACGCGAGGTCCCGCCCTTGGGCGTCTTGGGCCAGATACCGCACGTTCTCTCCCCCCACGTGCAGGCCCAAATAGTGATGGCGCTTGACATGCTCCGCCCACCGTCGGGCCGCCGGCGTGGCCGCCGGCACGACCTCGACCCTCACGGGGCTAAATTCCTGCAGGCCGCCTTTCAGCTCCTCAGGTTCGGCCCACTCCAGCGCCAATTCCTCGACGCGCGGTTGCTTTCTCCATCCTCTCACCGCCGGCAGCACCACTTCGCCTTGCGCTTCCAGCTTCAGCAAGAAACTGCGCGCCGCAAAGTCTTTCAACACTCCTTGCCCATTGCGCCAGCCCCACTGTCGACACAACTCCCGCGCGAGTCGTTTACGATTCCAGTCGCCATGCTCTGCGATCAACCCACGCACCCAGTCCAATTCGGTTTTCCCGACCAATCGACCCTGGATGTAGCGCTGCTCTCCCATTCCCAACACTTGGAGCAGCCTTAACCGAAGTAGGCCAGCTCAAAAATCAGCCCGATCGAAAATACTTTCCACTGGCGTCAACTCGGAGATGCACCCGACCCCATCGGAGGCCCCCTTGCCTTCTCGACATTGCCGGCAAAACCGCCAGAGTA